>DAOTPH010000201.1:0-3277 GCA_035451765.1 Bacteroidota bacterium
TACTTGCTTGCGTCAAACATTTTCCAGGTCACGGCGAGGTTGATATAGATTCCCATCTCGATTTGCCAATCATTATGAAAACAAAGCAACAACTAGAAAGTTTTGAATTGCTGCCTTTTATTGCAGGATTTTCAAGTTTTGTACGTTCAATAATGATTGGACATTTAGTTGTTCCATCACTTGATGATAGCCATACACCAGCATCTTTATCGGTCAAAATAATTAGTGAATTTCTTAGAAATGAATTGGGATATAATGGCTTGGTAATTACTGATGCTTTGGATATGAATGCAATTGTAAAAAATTATACGGAAGAACAAATTGCTGAACTTGCAATAAAAGCAGGCAATGATGTGCTTTTAATGCCTGAAAATCCGGAACATATAGTTCAAATTCTAGCTAAATTAGCAAAAGAAGATGAGGAAGTAAAGAACGGATTACTTGATTCTGTCGCTCGCATTATTTCAGAAAAACGATGGGCAAAGTTAATACCTGAGTATCATAATCCCGATTTGCCACTAAATCTTTTTACAGAACATCCAACTTTGGCTTTAAAAATTGCATTTAAATCACTTGAAATTATTGATATTCCTGAATTAATACCTATAAAAAATATCAGTTTAATGAGCGTTTTTGCAATTTTGCAAAGACCCGAAGATATGGAAGCAGCTTCCCGATTTATGAAAATGCTTGCCGATGCTGTAGATTTCGATTGCGATTTTTCTTATGTAGACAAAAATATAACTGATGAGCAAGTTGATAAATTACTCGAACAAACAGCAGATTCTGATTTATTTATATTTCCAATATTCTTTAAATCCCGAGCTTATAATAATTCCACAAATTTTCCCGAAAATCTCAAGAATTTTATCGAAATTGTTTCTAAAGGGAAAAATTCAATTGCTATTCTTTTTGGAAATCCTTATTTAAAGGATGAGATTTCTACTAAGACAAAAATTCTTGCTTTTTCAGATTCTTATTCGTCAATGGCAGCAGTTGTTATGAAATTATCAGACAGAGATTTAGATTGGATAGGGGATGAATAATATACTGATTACAGGCGGTGCGGGATTTATTGGTAGCAATTTTATTAGATTATTGCTTTCACAAACGCAATATAATATTGTTAATCTTGATGCTTTAAGCTTTACAGGAAATATATCGAATATACAGGATTTCCAGGATCATTCGCATTATAGATTTATCAAAGGCAACATTTGTAATAAGCAGTTAGTAAATGAAATTATTAATGAATTTAAAATTGATGCAATAATAAATTTTGCTGCTGAGACGCACGTTGATAGGTCTCTTTTAACCCCGTCGGACTTTATCCAATCGAATATTGTCGGTGTTGAAGCATTACTCGAAGCAACTGTCGAAAATCATATCGAACGATTTATCCAAATATCAACTGATGAAGTTTATGGTAGTGCAAATCCTAATGAATCATTTAATGAAAATAGCTTATTGCGTCCAAATTCACCTTATGCAGCATCGAAAGCTTCAGCTGATTTGATTGTTCGTTCATTTATTCAATCTTATGAAGCACCAGCAATTATTATTCGCTCCACAAATAATTTTGGGCAATATCAACATATTGAAAAATTCATTCCTCTTTCAGTAACCTGCATTATGAATAATCAAAAAATTCCAATCTATGGTACAGGAGAAAATCGTCGCGACTGGCTTTATGTTGAAGATAATTGCCGAGCAATTTTATCAATATTTGAAAATGGAAAAATAGGGGAAATCTATAATGTTTCAGCAAATAATGAAAAATCAAACATAGAAATAGCAAATATTATTTTAAATTATTTTGGCAAAAATCAAGAAATGATAGAGTTTGTAGATGACCGTCCTGCCCATGATTTACGTTACTCAATTGATTCATCAAAAATAAGAAACGAACTTGGTTGGATGCCTATTTATTCCTTTGAGTTTGCTATTAATCGAACAATTGAATGGTATATCAATAATCAATCGTGGATAAATAATATTTTGAAGGATGAAAATTTTCAGAAATATTATAATATTCAATATAGAAGTGTGTAATTTTGAAATTTTATTCTTAAACAAAAATGGAAAATAACAAAGAAACTATAGCTAAAAATATCCAAGAAAAAAATATTACTGTAGGTGTTATCGGACTTGGATATGTAGGACTTCCGCTTGCAACAGAATTCGCAAAAAGAGGGATTAAAACTATTGGATTTGAAATCGATAGGGAAAAAGTTGTATCCTTAAATAATAAAGTCAATTATATACAAGATGTAGATTCAAATAATGTTAAAGAAGTTATTCAGAATCATACTTTAATTCCGACAAATGATTTTTCTTATTTGAAAGAATGTACAGGAATTTTTATTTGCGTGCCGACACCTTTTACAACAAATAAGGATCCTGAAATAAAATATATAATTCAAGCAGCGGAAGATATTGCAAAGAATTTGCAAAAGGGACAAATTATAATCCTAAAAAGCACAACTTTTCCAGGAACAACAGAAAAATATGTCCAACCAATTCTCGAGAAAACAGGTTTGAAAGCTGGTGAGGATTTTTATCTTGCGTTTTCACCTGAAAGAATTGATCCAGGCAATAAAACTTGGAATACGTCTAATACTCCAATTGTTGTTGGAGGAATAAATCCTGATTCGACAGAATTAGCTTCACTTCTTCACGGTTTAGTTGTTGATAAAATCAAGCAGGTATCATCGCCGGCAATTGCTGAAATGGAGAAGTTGCTTGAGAATATTTTCCGTAGTGTTAATATAGCACTTGTTAATGAATTGGCTCAGCTTTGCGACCGTATTGGCATTAATATTTGGGAAGTTGTTGATGCAGCTTCCACAAAGCCATTTGGATTTATGCCTTTCTATCCTGGTCCGGGTATTGGTGGTCATTGCATTTTAATTGACCCCTATTATCTGGCTTGGATGGCTCGGGAATATGATTTTGTAACTAAATTTATCGAGCTTGCTGCCGAAATTAATGAAGATATGCCATATTATGTGGAGTCTATGGTAATTAAGGAAATTGCCAAACAACCTATTACAATTAATGAGGCGCATATTTTAATTCTTGGTATGGCTTTTAAACGCGATGTTGATGATTTGCGACATTCTCCAGCTCTGAAAGTTGCAGAATTACTCTTTGATCTTGGAATAAAGAATTTAGAATACTATGATCCATATATTCCAGATATTAAAATTAAAGATATTAAAAAATCATCTTTAAATGAGATAAATCCAAATATTTTGAAATCTTATGACATTGTGAT
>DAOTPH010000202.1:0-3259 GCA_035451765.1 Bacteroidota bacterium
TATGAATAATAGGAACGTGTTGATGCGTTCCTATTATTCTGTACAATCGTGCAAAAATCAATAGAATTGATCTTCTTGGTCATCGTTATAAAGATATTCATCATTTAGAACATCTTCATACTCAGGCCAGAGGTCTTCAATTCCTTCTATTACAAGCTCAGGGTCTTCAATTTCGAGAATATTGTCTAAAACTTGCTGTGGTGCTGCTATACGCATTGCGTAATCGTAAAGTTCTTCTTTTGTTGCTGGGAATGGAGCGTCCTCCAAAAAAGCTGCTAATTCAGGTGTCCAAAACATTTTGTCCTCCCTTTAAAAAATAAGTTTTGCAAAATTATAACTTTTTTATAAAATAATTATTGTATTTTTTATGGAACAATTGCAAATTTGTTCATTTCCCATAAAACATCGACACCATCAGAATTTTTTCCTGTTATTTTATATAAATAAATACCAATTGGGAGTTTATTTCCCGATTTATCTCGCAAATTCCATCGCACTCCACCGTTTGCGTCGATTTCTTGAAGTGTGATTAGTTCTTTACCATTTAAATTCATAATAGTAATTTGTGCATGGGCTGTCAGATTGCCAAACGAAATTACTGCGTCATTTGAATAACTTACAGGGTTAGGAAATGTATAGATTGATCTTAAATTTGGTTTTGTTAATACGAAAGAAAGAGTATTTCCAGGCCCGTCAGTAATTTTTTTGGAACTAATCGAAAAAATATTTTGAGCTGTAATCGAGTATTCAACACCTGTTAAATCTCTATCTCGTATATCCTCGCTTAATCTTAGCATAACAGTATTAGAATCAGGGTCATTTCTGCTCGCGATGACAATGCTGCCATAGGGTTTTAATATATAATTATTTGGATTCTCAGCAGATATTCTATCAACATTATCGCTAAAATTGAGTATAATTAAAGTCGGTGTCAGTACTTTGAGAGATGACAAGAAGAGATCATCTTGCTTTGGCTTTTCAGTAATTTGAAAGTTAAGGGAGCTGGCAATTGTAGGTGTGTTATAATAGTCAATAATGCTTTCTATATTTAATAAATAATTACCTGGAAACAATGGATCCTGCATTGTTAAAATTAGGGAAGTGTCGCTAGCGACTTGTAAAGAATTAGGAATAATAGAATCATTATTAGATAAATTTAAAATACTACATTTTGAATTATCTAATTGATTTATTTTTAGTTTACCATTATAGTTAATAATTATAGAATTGATAGATATTATAGTTAAGCTAATAGGTATAAACGGGTTATGTGTATATACTTCGCATAGTTCAGAGAAATCACTTTCTTTAATTTTTCTTGATGGATCGATTGCAGTAATTATATAATAATAATATTGATTTGGATATAAATTTGAAATAATAATCGAATCAGTTTTTGTTTGTGTGATTAATGTAAGTACTGAACTTCCATCAGGATTAAATTTTACTTCGTAAATATTGTAAAGTGTAGCATTTGGAACATAATTCCATTTAATTAAAATATTATTTTCATCAATCGAATAAAATGTAGTAATTATAGGTTTGTCTGGTTTAGCAGTATATTCATCTAATTCAAAAAAGCGTGTAGAATCAACTGTAGCAATGCCAATATCTTTTGAGCCATTCTTATCGAAATCATATATAATCGCAGAATTTGCAAATGCATAAGGATAGAGCCAAATAGGCTTAAAGGTTGAATGATCCTTATCCCATTTCATCACCATAAAGTTTGGAAATGTTGATATGCAGAGTTCATCGCCTGGATCTTTATCAAGATTTGCTGTCGTGATTCCATTACGAAAAACCATTCTAAGTTGTGCATCAACTTCACGAACACCTATAAAATTCTCTTGCCAAGTCGTTTTATATGAGTTATATCCATCAGATTGAATTAGTCGGATTGTCCAAATAGCAGGAGCTGAATTGTCCTTGCCATTGAATAATTGTACAGTACTAATCGTGGCGATTATAATTGATAATTTGCCGTTGCCTTCCAAATCAATTCCCGCAACATAAGGCCCCTGACCATTGAGATTGTAAATAGTTGTGTCAATATATTCAGCAACTGATATATCTTGAGTAGCATTATTATGATATTGATAAATTGCGAACCGTCCGTAAGCATCAGGAATAAATACTTCGATTTCACCGTCTCCATCAAAATCCCCTACAACAGAACCTCTTGATACTTCGAAACCTTTTTTTAAATTTGGTTTTTGAAATAGATTGACAGAATGATATGTACCATTTAAGTATTTATATGCTAAAAAGTTAACATTATTATATGCAATCAATTCATCTTTACCATCCTTATCTAAATCATATAAATTATCTCCCCAGAGTGTCTCCATTCTATTACTTTGAAAAATTACTTTGGAATAAGGATTGCCGTGGCCATTTTGCGATGTTGTTATGATTGATTGGCCACTTAATTTAGAAAGCAAAGCAGTAGAGTTATCAATTGGCGATTTTCCTATTTTGACAGGTATCCAACCGTAATCAATTGTATCTTTTAGTATAAATTTATTATTTTCAAAATTATAAATCTCTGTTTTGCCAATATCGAAATTTGATAAGTCATTGATTATTATTGATGGTTGAGTGGTATCATAATAATTATAAACTGTATTAAATAAGTATCCTCTTTTCAATGAATATGGCTTTTCTATATAGTTATATTGTGAAAAATTTGAAGGTTGAAAATCAAAATTGAAATCATATTTTACTGTATCATTATTATATGTTGTTGTATATGCTGTGGCTGTATAATTACCTTCTGCAATAATATTTTCAAGTTCCAAATAATGGGTCGTTGAATTATTGATAATTTGATCAACTCTAAACCGAAGTTGAGGATTGTCAGATTTATATACTTCGACCCAGAATTTTGCTTGATAAGTAGTTATAGCAGCAACAATTTGTATTTTTTTTCCATTTTTATAAGCTGATGTTGTCGTAAAATTTTCAATTTTATTTTTGGATTCTGCGGAAATAATTTGAATTGATTTATTGACACGTATGAATTGACCATTTTTTAAATTTATTTTTAATGAAATAAAGTATGATGTATCTTGTAATTGAGATATGTCAAGAAAACCTATTGTGTCGTTTACAACTGTTCTGCTGCCCTCAATTTGAGTATCGTTAAATAATTTGCCTCCGTCCTTAGATATTTGCACTTGATAACTATCGAATAATGGAGTTACAATATTTGCAATAATTGGAATTTGATTTTTTTTAGATTTATCAATTATATCAA
>DAOTPH010000203.1:0-3219 GCA_035451765.1 Bacteroidota bacterium
ATTATTGTAATCATTGTAATAATTATAATCTAAAGTTGAGCCAATATAAAATATTGAAAAAGGATTGAGTTTGTAATATATCAGCGGTTCGATATCAAATCTATCGGAGAAGTGGTCATATTGTGCCACTAAGCGAATGAATAATTCACGAGTGAACTGATATGTAAATTTTGTTCGTAATATATATCCGTTAAAAATCACAGTATTAGTTAGAGGATCTTTCAAATCTGAAAACGAATAGTCTGGGTCTATGAAAAATCTCTTGAATAATTTGAGCGACATTCCGCAACCGATATTATTTCCCTTACCTAAAATTGGCTTATCCAAATTTCTCGCAATCATACGTCCTGATTCTATGTTAAAATATAATGAAATTAAATCTGTAAAATTAGAATTAATGCTAATTCCACCTCTTTTAATTCCTGGGAAATCAATACCTTCAAATCTTTCCCTGCTCCAAAGATACCACAAAGTAAGATATGTCTGAGCTTTGAATTGAATATAAAGACTTGGGGAAATCCATTGGTCTTTCCTAATTCCGTCGAAATTCCAAACCCTTGCGACTTCTATTGATGGTATTATAATATCAAAATATTTAGAATCAGTATAAAATTTATAATCTGTATAAAAACGGCTTTGTCTATAATTATTTTTTGGCATAAGCCCAACATCCGCACGGAATGTAGGGTTAATTTCTTCATAAGATAATGTAAGGTCCCAGTATTTTGCATCTCTTGAAAATGCAGCATTCATTGCTCGACCCCAGGATGAACAATTTTCGAATATTTTAGGTCGTTTCCCATCCTGACTAATCTGCCCGTTTAGAACTGAATCGTTTACATTAGAGGTGTAGCTATTGGCATATTGAAATTTGAAATAATAATTATCTACAAATCGCAGCGACCCATCAAGGCTTAGCAAAGTCCCGGCGCCATTATCTTCAAAACGTCTATCAGTGACTATTGCTCCGATATATGAATTTTCATAAATTGTCTGCTTATAACGTAAAATATTAATTAGACTTTTACCTGCTCCACCATATAATGAATAACTATGCTCCTCTTGTGGAACAATCAATGGTGAATATTCATCATAAGCTGAAATTATTGCTAAACTTGATTTATTAAATCTTCCCGTAACACGTGCGCCATAAAGTGGGTCATTTATAGAACGAGTATAAATCGTATTAAAGCGCGATTGCAGTAAATCCCCGGCTTCCTGAAAGAATGGGCGCTTTTCATCATAATATAATGCAAATGTAGAATTGACATCAATTTGCTGCACATCAGATTCCACTTGGCTAAAATCGGGATTTATTGTTGCTTCTGCTGTTAAAGAGGGTGAAAATGAATATCTTATGCCAAGAGATGGGTCAATTTTGACTTTTCCCTCGACAAAATGCTGATTTGATGAATTTGCATTAGATAAATACCCAGACTGATGTGCAATAAGTGATGGAAGCAATTCTAATCGATTGATGGATTTCACATTTTTTATTCCTGTTAAATAGCCGAATTGACACGGCAAGCAAGGATTATTTTGACTTATTGCTGCCCAACTATATTGCCTGCGTGTGTCAGAGGAATGATTTCGCCAAAATGTTGCTCGCCAAACCTGCTCAGGTTTATTAGGAAATCTTAAGCTGCTGAATGGTATAGCCACCTCTACCTGATATCCAGAATCTGTAAGCATCCCTTTTGAATAAAAAATAAAATCAAAACTAATATCCTCGCCTGATGGAGACCATCGTGCATCGGCTTGTATGCCTAGTGGATTCACAAATATTTCATAAGCCCATTCGGCATTTCCATAAGTATCAAGTATTATTGCAACAATATCGTCGTTAAAACAGGCATCCCTATCAGTAAAGGAATATCTTACTTTTTTGGGGTTGTCATAGCAAATAAATGCAAAATATACATATTCATTATTATATACAGCAAGCACTTTTGTATCAACTTTAGGTTTTATTCTATCACCAGGGCTTGCTTCGGAAAAATTGCTTGCAATATTTGCAATTTTCCACCCCTCATCATCTAACTTTCCATCAATTTTAATATTACCATTATAGTAAGGAATATCAAGCATTGGTAAATAGTTAGGGGTAAAGGATGATGTATCATTATTTGCTATTACGCTGGTTGTGGCTATAATTATAAAAATAATTAATAAGAATAAGAAGTCAAATTTTTGTAGTGTTCGTAGATATGAAATCATAGAAATGAATATTTTAATATTTATTATTACGAAAATAATAAGAAAACGTTACAATTTAGATGTAGGGGCAATTCATGAATTGCCCCTACAATATGTAAAGACGCAAAATTTTGCGTCTTTACAAGCTTAATTTATAGGTTTAATTTTTCATTTTCCCAAGCAAAGCAGCTCCTATTACACCTGTCTTTTCAATAAAATGCGCGCGCAATATTTTGATATTTGGAGAAACAGTTGGAATGCTACGTTCTTGCGCTGTTTTAAGCGCCTCATTAAACATTATATCAGTAGAGCGCGATATGCCTCCACCAATTATAAAAGTTGTAATATCTAAGAGATTAGAAACAGTTGCTATCGCGAACCCCAAATAACGGCCCACAATTTTCATTGTAATAATACTAAGCCTATCACCTTGGTCAGCCAACCGTGAGAAATGCGGCACATCAAATTGATTATATTTTACGATAGGTGAATCGGGATATTTATTTGCAAGATTTTTTGCTATTTGAATAATACCATCCTTTCCAATATATGATTCTAAAACACCTGTTCTATAATAGCGTTCGGGATTTAACTTTTCAAATGGATTAATTAGGATATGGCCAACCTCACCTGCTGAGCCGTGGTCCCCATAAAATATTTTACGTTTTATAACAATTGCACCTCCTACACCTGTCCCAAGTGTTATGTAAATAAAATTATCTAACTCCTTGCCTGCACCTATCAGCAATTCAGCAAGTGCTCCGCAATTCGCATCATTATCAAAAGCAATTTTCCGATGGGATTTGCTTTCAAATTCGCTTTTAAAATTGAAATTTTTGAAATCAGGAATATTTGGTGAATCTATAATAGTGCCATCCTTTGAAATCATTCCCGGGCATCCAATACCAATGGATTTAAATTTGCCATATTGATTTTCAAGCGTTCGTATTTCTTCTATCAAATAATTTAATAAATTATCGGGAGATGAAAAGCGGGAAATTTTAAATGTATTATCAAAAATCA
>DAOTPH010000204.1:0-3212 GCA_035451765.1 Bacteroidota bacterium
ATACAAATCATTTGATTGAATTTAAAGAACTAACACATAAAGAAATTAATAATATGGAGATTAATGATGGCAAAAACTAGTTTATCAGAATTAGAACCCAAAGCAGTTTGGGAAAATTTCGAGCAATTAACAAAAATACCACGTCCTTCAAAAAAAGAGGGTAAAGTGCTTGCGTATCTTGTAGATTGGGCAAAAAAGCACAATCTTGAATATAAACAAGATGATGCGGGAAATATAGTAATAAAAAAACCTGCAACAAAGGGTATGGAAAATCGCGCAACAGTGGCGTTACAGGGCCATGTTGATATGGTTTGCGAAAAAAATAGCAATATCAAAATCGATTTTGATAATGATCCGATAGATGCTTTTGTGGATGGTGATTTTGTAAAAGCGAATGGAACAACACTAGGCGCCGATAATGGAATAGGTGTTGCAATGGCACTTGCACTTCTTGAGTCAAACAATATAGCACATCCACCAATTGAAGCTCTTTTTACAGTGGATGAGGAAACGGGCCTTACAGGAGCAAATCGGCTCGGTACGGATATGCTTGAAGCAAAAATTTTGCTCAATCTTGATTCAGAAATAGAAGGAGTATTTACAATTGGATGTGCGGGCGGAGTCAATACAATTGGCGAATATAATTATAAATCAGATAAAGTTCCAACAGAATGTAAAACATACCAAATTGTAGTAACAGGTTGTCGTGGTGGGCATTCCGGAATCAATATTGGCGAGGAAAGGGCAAATGCAATTGTACTTCTTTCAAGGATAATTTTGCGTTTAACCCGAGAACTCAACGCACGTCTTGTTTCATTCGATGCCCCTGGTAAGCATAATGCTATACCGCGCGAGGCTAAAGCAACTGTTATGATTCAAAATGCAAATTTTGCAGATTTCAAGAAATATATTGATGAGTACAGTGATATATTAACAAAGGAATATATATCAATAGAACCAAATCTTAAAATATACTATGAGGAAGCATCAACTCCAAAGCGAGTAATGACAATCGAAACACAAAAGAAATTTATTGATTCTCTATTTGTAATACCTCACGGTGTATGTCGATGGAGCCCTGATATAGATAATTTGGTGCAAACATCAACAAATCTTGCAGTTGTCGAAACAAACGAAGAAAAAATAACAGTTCTTACTTCTCAGCGTAGTTCACTTGAATCCGAAAAAAATTATATTGCCACAAAAGTACTTTTAGCAATGGAATTAGGTGGTGCTATTGCAAGACATAGCGAAGGTTATCCTTCTTGGACACCAAATATAAAATCTAATATATTAAAAATAGCAAAAGATGTATATAAGAATATGTATGGCAATGACCCTAAAGTAGAAGTCATTCATGCAGGGTTGGAATGTGGTATTATTGGTGATAAATATCAGGGAATGGAAATGCTTTCCATTGGTCCAAATCTTTTTGATGTTCACACACCTGACGAGCGAGTTCAAATCTCATCAGTCAAGAATGTTTGGAATTATTTAATAGAGCTTTTGAAAAATATTCCTGAAAAGGGAAAATAAGTTATTGAGTTTATATATAAAATAAAAAACCTTCTTAATTATAATAAATAATTGGAAGGTTTTTTTATTTTGAGAAAAATTAAATTATTTCTCTTTCATAAAAGGTTTTAAAAAATCAATAGGTACGGGGAATACAATTGTAGAATTCTTTTCGGTGGCAATATCAGCAAGGGTTTGGAGAAAACGTAATTGCAAAGCAACAGGGTGATTTTCGATTGTTTGAGCAGCATCGGTCAAACGTTGCGCAGCTTGGAATTCACCATCAGCGTTGATGATTTTCGAGCGGCGCTCGCGTTCGGCTTCCGCTTGGCGAGCCATTGCCCGTTGCATCTCAGGGGGAAGATCTATTTGCTTGATTTCGACTGATGTGACCTTTATTCCCCAAGGTTCAGTATTTTCATCAATAATTTGTTGCAATCGGCGATTTAGCTTCTCACGTTCGCTAAGAATTTCATCCAAGTCCGATTGGCCCATTATGCTACGCAATGTGGTTTGAGCAATTTGATTTGTTGCATAGAGGTAATTTTCCACTTCCACAATTGCTTTATCAGGATAAATCACCCGAAAATAAAGCACAGCATTGACCTTGATTGATACATTATCTTTTGTGATTATATCTTGGGGCTGAATGTCCATTGTAATTGTCCGCAAACTGACTTTGACCATTCTATCAATGAATGGAATAAGAATAAATAATCCCGGACCTTTGAATCCTATCAATCGACCAAGTCGAAAGATAACAGCTCGCTCATATTCAGCTATAACTCGAATGGACGCGAGAAGTAGGAATAGAACGATTAATATGAGAATAATAACACCCGTCATATTTACACCATTTTAATTTAAAAAAAATACAAATATAAGGAAAAGCAATTATAAAAATTGTGAATTTATTTGGAATTCAATAATTTATTTTGACTTTTTGAAGTATTTTTTCGGAATTTCGTAAAATAATAATTTCCCTGGCTTATCTTCAATTTCGTTCCACGTACTTATATCAAATTCGATTGCTACAATGCCTGTTGTTGGAATATTATCGAAATATTCACCTGTGAAATAATTCGCCAATGTTGTGATATCGGGATTATGTCCTATTAGAACAACTGATGATATATCATTATTTAAATTCTTTAAGAATTGAATGATATATTTTGCGCCTCGGTCATAAATTCCTTGGTCATTTATAATATTGTCATCATCAATATCAAAAGCATCTGCGAAATATTCTGCTGTCCTTTGCGCCCGTAAAGTTGGACTGGTAAGAAGTAAATCGGGCTTTTGGATTTGTTTTGCTAAAAGCTCACTCATAAACTTTGCATCTCTTTCGCCTCGCTTTGTAAGTTTGCGATTGAAATCATCTGTATCTTCATCTTCCCAGCTCGATTTTGAATGTCTAATTAACGTCAGTGTTTTCATTCAATTCAGAAACATATTATATTTATTGGTTATTATTGTTGAGCTTAATTTCAAATAATTTCTTTTCTTGGGCAATAGTATTTGCAATAGCATCTGCTTTGCTTATATTATTTTTCTTTTTATATGAAACAATCAACACATTTGCTATGCGGTCCCGCATTTCATTCCGTTTGGTATCATCAGAAATCTGGTGCCAGGCTTTTTGATTATAAAAAGACTCAACTTTTGATATGGCACGTGATGGATTTTTTGCTGTGTCG
>DAOTPH010000205.1:0-3171 GCA_035451765.1 Bacteroidota bacterium
AATGCTGAAGAATCAGAAAAATCAAAATCTGATGAAAAAGAAAACGAAAAATCTAAGTTCTATTATTTTGATGAACTTTCATCAGTTCGAGTGGTTCGCAAAATTGATTCTTTTGAAAATATAAATAATGAGGGACAAAATATGGAAAATATGCAGTTAAACTATGAAGGAAATTCTGATTCTGCGGGTAATAAGAATAAGGAGCAGATTCCCAATACTTCGGAGAATATTCTAGAAAGTGAATCTATGAAGAATATTGAAAACAAGAATGTAGATGAATGCAAATCAGAACCCACTCAGCCAATTAACTTAAATTTTGAGAAAATTGCTATGGATTTTCCTATTAATACGTTTTTTGAAAATCATCCATTATTTGGAAATGAACCAAGGCAAGAGCTTGAATATTTTCTTTCAAGAATTTTAATGATTATCAAGTCAAGCATTTCTGCAAATACAGTAGCGTTGTTCTTTCTGAACCCATCTGAAAAGAAATTAAATCTATATTCATTTATTACAGAAAACAATGATTTGCTCTCAAAAAATCGCGAATTCTCTATAGATAATGATATATTAAGTGAAATTTTAATAAATGCAAAACCTGAAATACTTTCAGATATTAATTATTCTGCAATTCTCGACATTCTCCCTTATTATCAAGAATCTGTCGAAATCAAGAGCTTTGCAGGAATCCCGATTTTTCTGAATGAAAAAGTAATTGGTATATTAACTCTTGATTCATTTGAGGCAAATCCCTTTGATGCAAACGTAATTGGCTATGTTGCCAATTTCACAAAGCTAATATCTTCAATTTTATCAAGCTTAAATGAGAAATTTGAACTTATTATATCAGCCAAAACATTAGATGCATTGACATCAATGCAAAAATTACTCAATCAAGATAATGTTTCCTTTGAAAAGATTTTGAAAAATGCATTTGATACAATTTCCAAAATATTAAATTTCGAGAATATCGGTTTCTGCAATTTTTCATCTCAAGCAAATGCTTGGACAGTCCAAGCCGTTCAGGGAAATGAAGAATTTGTCTCATCGCTCCATAATGTAGCTATTGATACTCATAATGGATTGATTAATAAAGTTTTGTTTAATAATGAATCATTAATGCTTGCACCAATAGGAAATCATAAAAATATCATAAATGATAAAATTATATTCAATCCTGATGGATATTTTCTTGCAATACCATTAAAATCAATCAATTCCAGCTACGGTGCAATTTTTGTTTACGATGATAATTATAAATCTGCTTCAAATTATGATTTACAAATTCTTAGCACAATTGCAAACCAAGTTGCTGCAACAATTGAACAATTTCTTTATATCAGAGTATTTAACAATTATGCTCAAGTTGATCCTCGATATGGTATTCTTAATCCATCAGCCTTGTTTGCACGCTTGAAAGAAGAAATAGAACGAGCAAAAGATTTTAATTATCCGCTTTCGTTTGCAACTTTGATGATTGATGATTTAGAAGCATTAAAATTGAAAGGCTATGATATTGAGTCGCTTTATAATTACTTAATTACAAATTTAAAAGGAAATATTCGTCCTTATAATTTGATTGGAGAAATTGATGAACGCATCATAGCAGTTGTTTTGAATTATGTTAATATAAAAGATCTAAGAATTTGGTGTGAAAAAATACGCTCTGAAATTGCACAAGGTCCAGTAAATGTAAATGGGAAAAAGATAATTATTACAGTAAGCATAGGTGCTGCAACATTTGAAGATAATGATGACATAGATAAATTGACAACAAAATCTTTAAAAATGCTCCAATCATCTCTTAACAAATCAAATACTGTAAATATATTTTAATTGAAATAATTAAATGAATGTTGAAACAATTAGTGATTCTATAATAGATTTATTAAAATTTATTGATAAGCCGCTCAATTTCAAAGAAATTGCTGATTATCTATCTATAAGAGAATCCACTCAAGAATCTAAAGCTCTTCGCAAAGCTATTGAGCTACTTGTCAGAAATAAAGTTTTGCAAAAATCAAAAAATAATAGATACCAATTAAATAATAATTGGGGGAAACCTAATACTTTACCAAATAGGTATCAGGGTATAATAGAAATATCAGGTGATACGGGTGCAATACTGACAAATGACCCCAAAATCCCAAAAATAATAATAAGAAGACGCAATTTCAATACTGCACTTGATGGTGATACCGTTGAAGTTAGATTGCTTGCTCAACGTGAAAATAAAAAGCCACGTGGTGAGGTTGTGAGAATTTTAAATAGAGCTAATGCTACTATTATTGGAACAATTGAATTCGATGGTGAATATTTCTTTTTAGTTCCCGATGATCCAAAATATTATGTTGATTTTTTAATTCCCAAAAAGAATTTAAAAGATGCCAAAAGTGGAGACAAAGTATCAGCTACAATGGTCAAATGGACTGACCCAACTCGCAGTCCAATCGCTGAAGTTATTGAAGTTCTCGGCAAAACTGGAAACCCAAAGGCAGAATTCAATTCTATACTTAAAGAGTTTGATTTAAGAGAAAATTTTCCAAAAGAGGTATTGGAAGAAGTAGAAAAAATAAAAAAGCCAATTAATAGAGCTTATGCAAAACGATTGGATCTTCGTAATGAAGAGATATTTACAATAGATCCCGAAGATGCTCGAGATTTTGATGATGCTGTATCTTTAAAAATACTAGAAACGGGGAATTACTTGCTCGGCGTTCATATCGCTGATGTGTCCCACTATATTCCTGAAAATTCTGCAACTGATTTAGAAGCACGACGAAGAGGCACAAGTGTTTATCTTGTAGATAGAGTTATACCTATGCTCCCTGAAAAGTTATCAAATGAAATATGTTCATTGCAACCAAATCAACCTAGGTTTACTATTTCTGTTTTGATGGAATTTACACCCGAGGGGAAACTTGTGAATTATGAGATAAAGGAATCAATAATTAAAAGCAAACGAAGATTTTCTTACAATGAAGTAGATGAAATTATAAATTCTGGAAAGGGCGATTTTGCTGCTACTATTCAACAAATGCATAGGTTGTCTCTAATTTTACGGGAAAACAGATTTAAAAACGGTGGAGTTGATTTTAGCACCGTCGAATATAAATTCATTCTTGATGACAATAAATATCCTTTAAAAGTTATTGAGAGAAAAAGCACCCC
>DAOTPH010000206.1:0-3168 GCA_035451765.1 Bacteroidota bacterium
AATCAAGAATACGTTGGTCATTTGTATAAGCGTGAACTGTTACCATAAAACCTTTCTCAACTCCAAAATTATCATTCAGAACTTTAACCATCGGAGCAAGGCAATTTGTTGTGCAGGAAGCATTGGAAATAATGCGTTCTTTACCTGTAAGGCTTTTATCATTAACACCAATAACAACTGTCATATCCACAGCATCTTTAGCGGGTGCAGTTAAAACAACTTTTTTTGCATTATGGAAGCTCAAATGCTTTTCCAAATCGGCACGTTTTGTGAAAACACCTGTGGATTCAATTATCACATCGACATCTTTCCAAGGTATATCTTCAATTGTTTTTGATGCAGAAATTGGAATTGTAATATTGTCAACAATTAAATTATTTCCATCAACTTGTACTGTTCCAGGATACGCACGATGAACCGAATCATATTTGAAAAGATGTCCGAGAGTTTGAGCATCAGTTAAATCGTTGATGCCTACAATATCGACATCGAGTTTTCGGGAAATGAGTTCCCTGAAAACCAATCTGCCAATTCTTCCAAAACCATTAATTGCAATTCGATATGCCATAATTATTCCTCATTATATTAAACATAAATTAAATAATAAAAGAAATTAATAAATACGAAATTAATTAATTCTTATAAATTTTCCTTTAATTGATTGCGTAGGTGAAGCAATAGTATAAAAATACAATGAAAAAGGGTATTCATTCATTTTTATATTAAATTCATATACTGACGCTTTATCGCCAGCGAATTTAATTTCATTAATTTTATTACCTAAATAGCTATAAATTGAAATATTATAATTACCTTTTTCAAGAGTTTGTATGATAAATTTAACTTCATCATTTTCTATTTGAGGGGGTTGAACCAAGCCGAATTCAGCATTTACGTTTTGAAGCAATCGCTCTCCGCCTGCACTGCAAACTTGAATATACAATGTATCATTTTTAATATTACCAACTTCAAATATTTCAGGACGAGTGAATTCTATTGTATCAATTGAAATTGGGGTTTCGGTATGTTCTCCAAGCAAAACATAACCATCAATTTCAAACAACAGATGAGGAAGCGAATCGCCAATATCTATATCGGGAAGATTCAGCTCAATTTTTAATATGCGATAATTATCCGAAATTTGATTTGATATAATTTGTGCATTATTTATAGATGATATACTTCTTGGATAATATAAATCACGAAGGAAAGAAATTGACATTATAATTTTTTCATTATTGCCTGTAAATCCATCTTTTGCAACTAAATAAACGGGAATTAGAACAGAATATTCATTTGGTAAATAAGTTCCCGCTTTCAATTGAAAATCGATATTCTTTTTTGAAAATGATTGCCCTTGAAGAGAAATTACAATACTATCTTTGCATCCTTTAAATTGATAATAAATAATCAAATCCCCGTCAAGTTGAACATTGCTAAATTGTGGATTAAACACAACTTCAATATTATAATTATCATTAGGATTTAATGAAAAAGGTGTAAAGGTAGTTGCCAGACTTAACGAATTTGTAGGGTCATTTGTAAATTTATAATTAATAAAATCTACAACAGTAGTGCCAATATTGCTGATTAAGAAATTCGTGTGAACAGGCGTGTTTACAATATTTAATCCAAAATTATATGAATTTTTATCAATAGAAATATGATAACCTTCGATGATACCTGATACTGAGATATTAAGTTGATAATCTTTTCCATCAATTTTTGCATCTATTGGAATATTGATAGAAAATACACCTTCAAATGATTTATCTCCAATATATTGAATTCTTAAATTCGCGGAGGAATTTATTTTATTTAATATAATTGGGAGATTTTGGGAAAATGAAGCAGAGAACAAATTCGCGAAGTTATCATTTCCTGAAATAGCACCAATACTATTAATTATTGCCTCACTTAATCCATTATAATTAAAAGTAATTGTTGTATCCTTTATCTCACATTGAGATAAACGCCCGAAATCGATGACACTTAAATAATTAACACTTGATTCAATGGAAACAGCTGAAACAGGAACTTTTAGAATGGTATCGCAAGGTTCAGCAATATGGATAACTATTGTATCTCGAAAATTTGAGGCGCTCGATAATTCTATTGTATATGGAATAGAAATTATAGTATCGGTTGAAGCTATAAAATAGTTAAAATTGGATAAATCAGGCGAAAGCTCAGGATGAGAATTCGATATACTTGCGATTTTTGTTGGAGATTTCGAGGAAATATGGAGAATTAAATTTGCCGCAGCTTGCGAGCCAACGCCAATTGTTCCAAAATCCAAATTTGTGAAATCATAAATACTTGATGACTTTGAACCCAAAAGGGAAATTTCAATCTTAGGATAATTTTGTAAGTCAGTTGGAATAACCAACTTACCCATATTCATCCCATCTGCAGCGATTGAAGCATTAAATTCCACAACATAAATCACAGCATTTGTACCATCATAAGGTGGCAGATCAAGATCTTTAATTTTTGGATTTATAATTTTAAAACACGGTGACCCCTCAATATATTCTCCTGCCAATAATTTAAATATTACGGAGCTATTTGAGGGATTACGAATAACAACAGTATCATAGCCAACTTTGCATTCGGGCAAATTACCAAAATCCATCGTTGTTTTTGAAACTTCTGGAATTATCTGAGCATTTAAATTTAAAGCAAATAAACAAAATATAAGACTATAAGGAAAAAACTTCATAAGCAACTCCCAATAATTCCAAATTAATAATTTATTTCTTCTTAAAACTCAATTTGTCATCTTTATCGCGATTTTTTTTATCGGTTTTCTCTGCTTTATGATAAGATTGAGAAGGATTGTGATGAGACTGATGAGCTGATTGCTCTCCATTATCATTACTTTGTATAGCTTTGAGACTCAATCGGAATTTTCCATCAGGTGTAATTTCAATAAGTTTTAGTTCAACTTTATCTCCAACTTTGAGATATTTAGTAATATCTTCTACGCGTTCATTCGCAATTTGAGAAATATGGACCAGTCCTTGTTGTCGTGGCAAAAATTCTACAATTGCGCCAAGATTAGGTTTAATTTCCTTTACGACTGACGCATAAATTTCTCCAACTTGTGGTTTGCGAATTAAATTTTCAATCATTTGCCTTGCTAATTGAGCTTGTTCATAATTAGCA
>DAOTPH010000207.1:0-3146 GCA_035451765.1 Bacteroidota bacterium
CCTTCATAAAGCAAGTTAGTGCTGTTTTTATACCAGAATCCATGTCCCTGTTCATTTGTAGGATAATCATTAAATCCAATATTACCTTTGCTATTAAATGTGGCTCCAATTTTTGATGTTCCTATAGGTAAATATGTTGGATTAGCATAGAATGAGTAAAAACCTCTGCGAATTAGAGAATCCCCATCATAAAAATCAAGTTCAATTTCGATGCTTGTGTTCCATTCGAGTATTTTAGGCAATATGAATGTGAATAAATCCTTTAATTCTAATATTGTTCCCGTTTTTATCTCTCCAATATTGACTTCTGTATTGTTTATAATTATATTATTAGGTGAAAGAGCATTGAATTTAATATTTAGATTCTTTATATCTGAAAGTACATTTTCGATTTGAATACCTAATTGGCAAGTGTCGCCTTCAAGGACAATTATATCCAGATTATATGGAATAAAGTATTTGCTCGAACTATTTGAAGATAAATAATATTCATTAATTTTTATGCTTTTAGGGTTTTGAACTGTAACAGCTCTATATGCATTAACTCTGCCACTGCCTAATTTTCCTTTATAAGCTGGATTTAAGGAATCAATATTATCGCAAGTCACAATAAGATGTTCCATAACTTGAGATGCTGTATATTCGGGATGTTTATTTTTTATTATAGCAGCAACAGCTGCAGCAATAGGGCTTGCCATAGAAGTTCCTGACATAAATCCATAACTATTCCACGGCATTGTTGATAATATTTCTAGGCCAGGTGCTGAGACATCTACTGAATTATTATAATTTGAAAATCCTGCTTTGAGATCCTCGGAATTAGTTGCTGCGACTGATAGTACATTTTGATAAGCAGCAGGATAATAAGGTTCATTGCGATTGTTATTTCCTGCTGCAGCAACAACGATAGCTCCAAGAGAATTTACATAATCTATTGTTTCTTTTTCAGTATTAGAATAAGCAGAACCACCCCACGAGCAATTGATTACAGAAGCGCCCATTTTGGCTGCATAAATAATTCCATTAAAACCTGCGCTAAGAGAAATTGATGCTGATAAGGGATTATCCCAGGCAATTTTTACAGGGAGAATTTTTATATTTATTGCTGTACCTGCAATTCCTGTAATATTATTAACAACAGCTCCCACTATTCCCGCAAGATGAGTGCCGTGTGGATGGCCTTGAATTGGATCATTATCCTGTCCTAGTGAATCAGATAGAAAATCCCATCCGTGCCAATCATCAATAAAACCATTTCCATCATCGTCGACGTTATTGTATCGTTTGTCCCTTCCAAGAGAATCAAGCCCAATTTCCCTAGGATTTTCAAAAATATTATCTTGTAAATCCTCGTGGCGATAATCGACACCTGTATCCACTATTCCAATTATCACAGTATCTTGCGAGTTCAGTGAGTCCCAAGCGTCAGTTGCGTGGATTTTATTTATATAATATTGTTGATTGAAAAGTGTATCATTAGGCAAAAAACAAAGGTGACGTTCAGGCACAATTTCAGCGTATTCAATAACAGGTTGGGTATCCAAATATTTAATTAATTTATGTATTGGATAATTTGATTGATAGCTAATTATATAAATTCTTGAAAGTGATTGAGCATATTTATTCTGAGCTTGCAATGATTGTAAAAAATTTTGAGGTTTTTGTAATGGCATTTTGAGTAATCGGGGATCAATCAATTTCTCAAATTTAAAATTTCCAATAATATTAGATATACATTTTAAATCAGTTGAATCATTTTTGCATTTTACAATTAAAGAAGAATCAGCATAAATTTTACTTAAATTTAAAGCACTTACAATAAAAGTACAGAATAATAAAAAAAATAATTTATTTTTCATAAGCAATATGATAATAATCAAATATAATTTAGTAATTTTATTTTTTACAAATTATGAAAATATGAATTAATTTTTATAAGATTTTTAAAATTGAAAAAATATTCACGATATATAATAATCTTTTTAATTTTCTGCGCAATAGAAGCAATTGTTATTATTTTTTATTCAAATCGGACAACTAATGAGCTCGATAAGTACCTTAATAACTTAGAAAATGCATATAAGAATATTTTTCAATCTTCACTCAATAATGCAAATAATTCAGCGAATAATTTTTATTATTATTACATAAAAAAGAATAATATAATTGAACTATTTAAAAACGCGTATGATAATAATTCGATGCAAAGACATATTATTAGGAACCAATTATATAAAATAATTAATAATGATATATCGCCGAGTAAAAATTCTAATATTATAGGTGTTAATTTTATATTTCCTGATAATACAGTTTTTCTGCGGTCAGATAAACCAAGTTTATATGGAGATAATATTTCATATCGCTCAATAATTGCACTTGCAAAACAAAACAAACAGATCTATTCAGGTTTCGATTTTGGACTTGCTGAAGTCTGTTATAGGTATGTCATACCAATAGAAGAAAAAGGAAATTATTATGGAATTATAGAAATTAAATTACGGCTCCATTATTTTTTTAATAACTTTAATTCCTTGCCAAATACAAGGACATTCTCAGTAATTAAGAAAGTAATTTCAGATAATATTTTACATCCAGATTTAAAGTACAATTACTTGCAAATTAGTAATAAGTATAATTTTGTTTTAGATTCATTATCATATAATGAATTTAACCAATTAAATAAAATATTTCAAAACGACGGTTCAAAAAGTCTTGCAGATGATATAAATTTACTCATAAATGAGTCAGAGACAACAATTAACAATCCTAAAAAGTCTATTAGAAAAAGTGGAGAGGATTATTATATCTTATCTGAAATACCTATCAGGAGCTTTTCTGGTATTAAATTAGGTGGTTTTATTATTGTAAATAAAAACTATATTATTGCGGATATTATTGAAAATAATAATTATCACTTAATTATTATTTCTGTGATAATACTTTCATTTTTTGTACTTTATCTTTTTAGATATAATTATTCCCGGAAAATTAAGCAAAATATGGATGAACTGCAAAAATCACGGAATAAATTAAGTCAAACATTGAAAGAACTTCAAAAATCACAATCTGAACTACAAGAAAAGCAGGATTTTACAGCAAAAATTAATAGTTTATTAAGAGAACACGAAAAGGAACTTGAGCAT
>DAOTPH010000208.1:0-3138 GCA_035451765.1 Bacteroidota bacterium
AATCGAAATAATCTCAATTTTGCCTATATCGGGCATAATTGAGAATATATGATTTGCATCCGCATGACCTGCATTTGAGCCAAGCCGAGTATCAAGTCCAATAATAGCAATATTTATTCGACGGGCATTAGCGAATTCATTTGAAGAATAGCCTGCATTCTTGTCTGTACCTAATTCTGCCAGAGAAGAAATTGAATTATAATCGTTTGCCGCTCCGCTTGTATCTTCAAACACAGCCCGGTAGAAATTAGTATCGGGTGCTGTTGCCTCTACTTTTTTTGTGACAGAATCGTTAGCAATATTATTATCTGCCTTTGAATTTGAATTATGATTATGAATAAAAAGGAATGCTAAAATACTTATTATTATAATTGATGAGACGCTAATATATATTTTTGGATTTTTCACTTTTTTAATAATTTTAATATGTTTAATTTATTAAGAATTCAAAATTACGAATATTTTAGTATGAATATTTACATTTTTAACAAAAAATTAATTAATTTGCAATAAAGGAATTTTAAAATTAGAGGATAATTATGGAAGAGAAAGTTTATTCAACTATCGAGCATCATATTTGCACAATTTCATTTTCTAGCTCGAAAGCAAATTCGATGACCTCGGATATGCTTAAAGAGTTAGCATCTCAATTCCAGAAAGCATCTGCAAATAAAGAAATCAAATTTATCGTATTCAAAAGCGATGGCGATGGAGTATTTTCAGCGGGTGCTTCATTTGATGAGATGCTTGAAATCCATGACCCTATTACAGCTCGAAAATTTTTCCTTGGATATGCCCGAGTTATTTGGGAAATGATAAATGCCCCAAAACTTATTTTTACACGCGTTCATGGCAAGGCAATTGGCGGTTCTGTCGGCTTGATTGCTGCATCAGATTATGTGTTTGCTTCTCAATCAGCGGAAGTCAGATTAAGCGAATATTCAATTGGTATCGGTCCTTTTGTTATTGCTCCCGTTCTGGAAAGAAAAATTGGTAAAGCTGCTCTTATGGAGCTTTCAATCAATACAGATTATCATTCTCCTGATTGGGCATTATCAAAAGGTTTATATAACCGCCTTGCAAGTAATAATGAGCAATTGGATGAAGATCTAAAACAATTTTTAAAAAAAATATATAACAATAGCGCAGAAGCATCGATGGATTTGAAGAGAATATTTTGGGAAGATCTAGCGAAAGACTTTGCAATATTTGGCAATCGGGCAGATTTGACATCAAAGAATTTGCTTACAGAATACACACAAAAAATTATACGTAATTTTTTGGAAAAGGAATAGATAAGGGATGATAGAGTAATTTCTTTCATTTCCTTTTTTAAATTTAATTATAATGAGGGGGAAATTTTTCTGATGTATAAACGCAGCTTTGTTATTGCTTTAACTTTATTTATTTTTATTTCTTATTTATATTCTCAAAATTCTGAGCAAACTCAAAAGCTTAATTCTGATACAAACTATAAGAATATCACCTTATCTATTGATTCGCTTCTTTCCAAATATAATCTTACGAAAACCCAATATTCTATTGCTATATATTCATTAAATAATAAAAAATTTATTTATGAAAAAAATGCTGATTTGCAACTTAAACCCGCTTCAGTGACGAAGCTTTTTACTTCATTTGCAACTTATTGGCTTGTTGGAGATACTTTTAATTTTCGTACAAAAGTATACACAGACGATAGTAATATTAAAGATGGAGTTATTAACGGCGACCTTTATATTGTCGGAGGGGGAGATTGCTTGATGGAACTTGCAAATTTGGATGAGATGATTCGACAAATCCAAAATCAAGGTATAAAAAAAATAACGGGCAATATTATTGGAGATGGCAGGCTTTATAATGACGAAAATAATCGCTTTGCTTATAGTGGTGATTACGATGAAGTTGAACCTGTAGCACCGATTTCAGCACTCTCAATTGAGCAAAATCGCTTCAAAATATTATTGAATTCCAGTGTAAATACGACACAGCCTAAAATTCAAATTATCCCAAGTGCAGCAAATGTGCAAATTGTTTCAAATGTCAAAATTTATTCACCTGCCCCTGCAAAGAAAAAAGCTACAAAGAAAAAATCATCTTCTTATTTTCAAATCTATCAGCAAAATTATGGTGATAGAATTCCTTTAGATATTTCCCTCCTTGCGGCATCGCAAACTCGAATTTCTGCTCATTCTAAATTGCAAGATAATGGAACACAAGTAATTTATATTTCAGGTTCAATGCCTAAAAATTCTAATGCGGGTGTTCAGGAATTTATACTTTCTCCAACATTGAGCTTTGCAAGCGTATTTCGCAATCGATTAATAAATAGCGGAATTAGCGTTGAAGGAAAATTTTCAAAGGTGCAGAAAACTGATAAAATTGATTATTCTAAAATGAAAGAAATTGCTGAATTCTCGCGTCCAATCAATGATGTAATTCAGCAATTGAATAAAAATAGCGATAATTATATTGCCGAAAATTTATTTAAATTTAATGGTGCTATCGCAAATAAAGATACTGGAACAGTAGTTTCTGCAAAAAAATTTTATGATAGTCTTTTTGCAACTTTTATGCAACCCAATCAATTACCCATTTTAAATGATGGCTCGGGGCTATCGCGTCGCAATAAAGCAAGTGCTAAATCAATAGTTCAATTGCTTGAAAAAGCAAGTCAATCGCATTTTTTTAAATCTTATTTGTCAACTTTATCAATCGCAGGAATAGATGGAACTCTTTCTAAACGTATGAGAGGAACTATAGCAACAAATAATCTTATGGCAAAAACAGGTACTCATCGTGATGTCAGCTCGCTGGCGGGTTATACCAACACTCTTGATGGTGAAATATTTATATTTGCCTTTGTTTTTAACGGTCCAAACGTTGGTATATATAAGCAACTCGAAAATGACATTAGCTTAATAATTTCTAATTATACAAATAATATACACGATGCAAAGTAGCAAATCCTCCCGGACAATTTCATCAATTATTTTAAATGCTATTCTTATTATTATTGCATTGATTATGATTTTCCCAATGTTTTGGATGCTCTTGCTGTCGCTTAAAACTTATCCTGAGAGATTTACAACATTTTTTCAAACGCTTTTTTCGGATTTTACGCTAAAAAATTATTTT
>DAOTPH010000209.1:0-3132 GCA_035451765.1 Bacteroidota bacterium
CTTGCTACAATATATCCCGCAACATTATACTCAGTTTTGGTTTGCCAGCTTATACCGTTTTGTAAAGTCGATAGATATTCAACCTTAAAGAAATCTAATGCAAAGGGAAGTTTCCCAGGTGCCGAAACTTCGTAATTTACAAAATTTGAAGGATCTTTATTCAACTCGATATTATCATTCACGTAATACCAAGTAATTGAATTATCTATAATAGAATCTCTATCAGTTTTGTAAGCTGTTGCTTGATAATACTCTATTGGTTGCTCAAACATTAATAAACGGGGTAGAAATTGATTATTCAATGCCGTAATTCTATATCTTCCTAATAGATATAGAGAATCTTTGGGCACTAATGTGCTTTCTTGATATGTATCAGGTCCTAATATTCCTATGCTTATTTTATCGCCGAAAATTTTTTCAGAAGAAATATATCCATTTAGTGGTGTGACATTGCCTCCCGATATTACACCAAAAGGAAGTGATGTCGCAAGCCGCTCGATTTTGAAATCATTAGAATTCAATTGAATATTAGGATCACTAAATTTTATATGAAATGTAGAATTTGCAAAATATGCCCATTTATCCGATAACCGTTTTAAATAAATATCAAATTCTAATTGATTTGATGCGGGTTTATTATAATTATCAATTTTGATAATAGCAACTGTATCTATAATTTGGGAATTTGCTGTATTAATCAAAATAATAAATAAACATAATATGTACCATATTCGCTTCATCAATTCTCACTTTGTTCTATTGTTCCAGCTCATATTGAAATCTGTTGTTGTCACTATACCATCAAGATTATAATCAAATAATAAATATCCTGTTTGAGAAATATTCTCCCATGGTGTAATATAGTCCTTTAATTCTGTATATGGATTTAAGGCATTGAGCATTTGATTTCTTGAATTATCATCGTTTATATAATATCCCGCTCGCATTGCATAAATTCTACTTCCTTGTGTAATATCTACTAATTTCATTGATGCCGTACCTCCAAATACAATTTCTGAATTAGAAAAATCATAAATTCTTGTATTATTTTCAGGAATTAATGAAACAGGATCTAAGGTTCTGACTGATGAGTGATTGCGGTGCAATACAGTTAATTCAAATTGTGTCCCACTTACCCTTGGGTCGAAATCAGCGCGAGTAATGCGAATTTTTGTATTACCCGCTAAATCAACAATTTTGCCGTCATACCTAATTAGAAGCAATTTTGAAAATTGGTCATCAGGATTACTAATGCTTTTAAAATTCAAGACAATCCAATCAACGACTGAATCAGGTATTGTTTTGATTTGCGAAAAATCTACATTCTTTATTAAATCATAAGGGAAATCGCTTGGATTTAAATTATTTATGAGTAAACCTTCTGTCCATAAATCGAAACGCATTGTGCCAACTGAATTTGGTTGATATGCTCCCTCGAGGTAAACTATTGCGTGGAGATAAATATCTAAATGCACGGGCAAACCAATGGCAAAATTTCCTGTTGTATTTAAATTGCTTAATACTTGATAAGCCCAATTGTGTGAGCTATCCATTGCAGGAAGATTCGGCTGTAAATCTGTCCAATCAGTGTTATTCCACTTCTGCAGGATTAAATCCATAAAAGTATCCCGCAATGAGTATGTTTCGTCATACAAATCAGTAATCGAATTTCTCCATCCATAACCAAATTCTGCATTAAAGCCATTTTCCACATTATTACCCTGCACATCTTTCATTATTATTTCAAATGAACGTCTCACTTTTGATTGAGTAATATCATACGGTGAATATATGCCGGCTCGTATATCCATTGTAATATCACTCACAGAATTCGCATCAGTAACAGAATTAAATAAAATATATGTATAGGGATTATGGAAATAATTCTTCTCGCCAATTCTCAAATTATTCCTTTTCATAATACCCGATACTTCAGAATGAGTTGTATCCTGAAACACAGGATTCTTCGCACTTGCAAGTGTCAAAGTATCATCAAAAGCAATAATTTTTGGATTAATATAAAGCGAATCATTAACAGTTATATTCTTTTTTAGAATTAAGCTATCTGTATTATTAACAATCAGATTTTGCAAAGCAGCCTTATTTGATGGTACCTCACCACCCGTGGAAAGCGAACCGATACCACTATATCGAACATTAACACGCCCGCCAAAATTCGGTTCATTTGATAATGATGCCCCCACATACCGTTCAATTTCAGTAGAATCAGCCATTGTAAAGTTATTTTCTGAGGTATTATATAAATTTCCGCGTGATAAAGTGAGCTTTTCTGTAATTTGAAATCCACCTGATTGAATATTTACACCTTGTGGATTGTCAATATTTAATCTTGAGAATTTACCATTTGCTATAATATTTTGTTGAGTAGTTTCATTCCGCATTATTAAATCTTTTGGGCCATTGTACTCAGAATTTTTATTTTCTAATGTAGAATTAGCAATTATATCATTTGGATTAGTACCAATATAAAAAGTTGTTAATATTGCTGAACTATCTAAAATCAATGAATCGCGAGCAATAAGATGTTTTGCAACGTTAAACTGATCTTTATTATCAAGAACAAATTTTTTAGAATTATTTTTAAATACTAATTGATTATAAACGATATTAGGAACTTGGTAGAAAATCGTAGGATTGGATTGCAGAAATTCAATTCTTCCTCCAAGTGTGTCGGGTAGAGAAATAACCTGCCCACTTTTCACACGAATTGTACCAATATTATCAATTTTGCCTCCTTTATTTTCTAAGCCTTGCGCATATAATCCGCACTCAGCCAAGATAAATATTAAGATAAAATTGATAATTTTCCCTTTCATTTCAATCATTAGTAATTTATAATCAATTATTTTATTTTTTAAAAACAACTTTCCCCCTCCAGAGTAAAAGAAGGGGGAAAAGTCGTAATATTCAATTATTGTCCAATTTCGATAACTTGATAGTTTGAAATTGTTCCAGCGTTTATAATTTGTGCTGTTCCAAAGATTACAGGATTATTTGTATAAGCTGAATTTTTGATTGAAGAGATAAATAAACCATTGACTGTATTGCCGAGACCAGGCGCTGTATTCTTATCATTCCAATTACCATTATTTGCTGTAGCATTATAATTGT
>DAOTPH010000210.1:0-3127 GCA_035451765.1 Bacteroidota bacterium
AAAAAAGATGGGGTTAATTGTGAAGTATTTCCACCATCTTTTAATGGTAAATTGCTCAATTGAGCTGCATTTGGAGCTATGGTGACTGCCTCATAGCTGCCTGTTGTTGGATTTACGCCTAATTTAAAACTTTGCTGAACGTATTGAGTCTCAGCATGAATAATAGATGCTGAAAAGACTATCAAACATAAATAAACTAATTTTTTCATAATATTTCCTTTATTATAATTATAATATAATTTTGTTATTATTTTTCTTCTTTAAAACGTTTTAATATAAAGTATACGTTTTTAAATTTTCAAAAATTACAAATTAATGAACTTTTAACAAATAACAAACAACAAATAAATGGAGTTTATCGAACACATAATCCTCTATATGCAAACCGTGCCAGGTATTTATGTTGTTTTAATAGCTTGTTTTTTTGCCTTTATTGAAAATATTATACCTCCAATGCCAAGCGATGTGATATTAATATTTGCCGCCACATTTATTGCATTTGGTTCTGTTAGATTTGTGCCACTACTGATTTCCACAACAATTTGCTCTGCAAGTGGATTTACAACAATGTATTTTATTGGAAGCGGTATAGATAGAAAGGTATTTGATGAAGGAAAAATAAAATTTATTACGCCAAATGCATTGCAAAAAGTAGATAAATGGTTCGAGAAATGGGGCTATGCTGTAATTG
Organism: Bacteroidota bacterium; assembly: GCA_035451765.1. Classification (GTDB taxonomy): domain Bacteria; phylum Bacteroidota; class Ignavibacteria; order Kapaibacteriales; family UBA2268; genus UBA2268. The sequence continues at coordinate 692 of DAOTPH010000210.1, forward strand.
TAGCAAATCGATTTTTAAGTGGCACCCGTGCTGTCATTTCATTTTTTGCAGGAATGGTACATTTGAAATTTCACATAACTCTCCCGCTTGCTGCTGTAAGCTCATTTGTTTGGAATTTCATATTAATTTATTTAGGATATAAATTTGGAGAAAATTGGCGAGTTGCGTGGGGATATGTGCAAAAATATAATGAAATCGCATTTATAATAATAGGACTATTTGTGTTATTTGTAGTTATTAGAATTTTTATTAGAAGGAAAAAGAGCGTAAAAGATACAAGAGAGTGATTTGTGGGATGAGCGGGGATGCTTCTGCCACATATTTATTTTCCTTATTTTTGAATTTTTTGAGTACATTATGAATGATAAGAAGCTTTTTGTGTTTTCATCACCGAGTGGAGGGGGAAAATCTACTATTGTTCGTGCTGTTCTCGATGAATATAAATGCTTTATATTGAGTGTATCAGCAACTACTCGCAAACCAAGAGAAAATGAAATTGATGGTCTGCATTATTATTTTGTAAGCCGCGAAAAATTTGAAGGGATGATAAAAAATGATGAGCTAATTGAATATGAAGAAATTTTTGGCAATTATTACGGTACCCCAAAAAGCGAAGTCGAAAAAGTGCGAAATAATAATAAATGCCTTATATTTGATATTGATGTCAAGGGAGCTCTCTCGATAAAAAAATTATATCCCGGGGATTCTTGCCTTATATTTATTGCTCCCCCATCAATTGAAGAATTAAGAAAGAGACTTATATTAAGACATTCGGAAGAAGAAAAAGAAATACAGAAGCGATTAGAAAGGGCTAATTATGAATTAAGCTTTAAAGACAAATTCGATTATGTAGTTATAAATGATGATTTGCAAAAATCAATTGCACAAGTTAAAGAAATACTTAAAAAGAATGCACAATGCTTGAATTATTTAGTGGATTGATGGATTGCGTTGCAATTTGCAACTTTTAAATAAATTGAATTGGGAAATTTTGCTTTTAATTCCGCAAAATATTTATTTGCCTCTTGAGTATTTTTTAATAAGCAATCAATTTGCCCAAGGCGAACAATAACACGTTCCATCACACTTGCAGGAATATTATGGTCAATATAAAGTGCTTCAAGAGTCAATTTAGCATCAATTACTTTATTATTTACAATTTTGCACTCGCATTCATAAAATTTTGCTTCAAAATATAAAGAATCGGTTGGCAGAAATGTTTCAGCAATAGAACTAAATTTCCCACAACATTCCTGGAATTTTTGATTATCAAATTCCTGCAGTGCAGTTTCAAAAATTGCAATTGCAATTTGCCGGGAATGTTCTGCTTGCGTATCATTCATTTGAATTGCATTTGGATCTCTGGATGCAATCAGCACAGGCAAGTCAATCATATTTGTATCTTTAAAACGGGACGTATTTTTTTTGGGATTAGCAAATTGAGCTTGTTTATTATCCTTTGAATTTGGCAAATTTATAGAAGTATCATTATTAGTAAATTGTATTGTGTTTTTTGGTAATGTCGTTTTATAAGTTGGAGCATGCATAGAAGAACACCCTGATAGGGTAGCAAAAGCAAGGATAATATATGCAAATCGAAAATTCATACTATTTTATTATCAAAAATCGAACCAAAATAATTATTTTCTGGGGATGAATTATAATTTATCTCTATATTTATCATTTATCGATATTAATTTTAATATGGCAATCATTGATTTTTCCATTTAATAAATATACGCAATAGTCTTTCGAGATTAGGGTCACTTGCGGATGTTTGTGTTTCAACCGATGGTTTAGGTCTTTCTTCGACATTCTCAGGACGAGAGAAAAAGAGGGTTGATGCATAAGTAATTAAAATAGAAAATTCAAGTCCTAGAGAGAAAAAAATGAGTGAGGGTTCGCTTACAGGTATAAATTTCAATCCTCTCAAACCAATAATTACAATCAAAAAAGCAGCACCGAAGTAAACAAATCCCAGAATTGTATTTGAATATTTATCAGTGAAGTGATTTCGCATATAAATCTTAATGCCCTTGATAAAATGTATTGCTTGATAAAAAATTGAAGAATTCCGCCATTGGATTGCATTTTGCAAAACTGCTAAATCATCAACATTCACATCATATTCAGCTGCTATTCTATGGAGGCCTCTCAGGTCTGCATTTTCGATTTCCCTTGTCAATTCGTGTTGAGTAAATGAATCAATATGTGTAAAATACTTTTTATAGTGAATTCTATCAAGAGTATTGAGAATTTCTCGTTCAATCTTTTGTTTGATATATCCAAGAGGTAAAGGAAGTATAGTTGTGATATATACACCAAAAACAACACCAAAAAGAATAGCAATCATTGACATAGAAAACAACGGTTGGAACCAAAATCTTGCAGCTGTGGGTGTTCCAACATATAAATCGACTGCCCACATAAAAAGTG
>DAOTPH010000211.1:0-3089 GCA_035451765.1 Bacteroidota bacterium
TCTCTTGCCCACTTTAACACTGCACCGCTCGTATTAATATGATTTGTCATAATTAAATCTCCATATTTAAAATAGTTTGTAATATTTTTTTATCTTCCGTTGTAGTCATCCCTGATTGTCCAAATTCCTTTTCTCTATCGATATATTCATCATAATTTTCAGGGTCATTTAATTTTTGTATTTGGGTAATAACGGAAGCATTTAATAACGCTTTATATCTTTTCATATATAATAAGAATTTAATTATCAATTGCTTCTGTATATCTTTTAATATAAAACGGTATAACAATAATGTTTCAGGCTCAGTTAATAAATACAAAAATTGTTTTGGAACAAACATTCGTGGTAATGATTTCTTTGTTATATGATAATTCTGATTATTAACTAATCTTTGCAATTCAGCATACAGCATAATACCTAATTTAGCGTGCATACTACGTCTTGGTTTAGTGCTTGTTACGTCATAATGCGTATATCTACGAACTGCACTCATTAATTGTTGGTCAGTCAATATTTTGACTATTGCTCTTTCCCTCATAATAATCCTCTACTTTTAATAAATATGTAACAAAATCTGTAAATTTTAAAAAGAACTTGGTGCCTAATGCCTCATCCTGTATAATATACACAATAACAAATTTTAATTTGTTAAATATGCGCACGTGAGTTTGAAAATGTATATTCTTATATATACCACTATATATATACGTGAGTGGATCGGTAATTTCCACACGTTCTAATTTCATAGTATCGATAATAATTTGTTTTGCATATTCAATGCGAACTTCTTTATCCATCATATTATTTCCATATCTTTATATTCTACAATATCAAATAAATTATCAAACAATCCTGCCGTATCATCTAAAAATCTTTGAGATGTTTTCCAATATGCTTGGGATAACTCGCTACCTATAAAATCTCTACCCATATATCTTGCAACAACAGCTACACTGCCTACTCCCATAAAAGGATCGAATACAAGTGTTTTAGTACCATCAGATAACTGTTCTGGTGTGGATATATCAATCAATAATCTGACTACATTCATATCAAATTTAGCAGAATGTTCTGTTAAATATGGAAATTTTAATGTTGTAGCATCACGTTTAGGATCCCATACAGACCGCATTGCACGGTGAGTTATTTCTTTATTTGCAATGCGACTTAACATTTTCTGATAATTATCATTTCCCATTCCTCTATGGTCGGTCTTTTTATTTGACGCAGCGTATTGCACTCGCTTTAACGTAGATTCAGCAAAGGGTATTCGAGGTTGTTTAAAATAATATCCTTTCGGTGTTTTGGTTATAAAGAAAATTCGTTCATAATTATTAGTAAATCTATCTTTAACTGGGTCTAAAGTATAAGTATCTTTCACCCAAATTATATCGTTATGCACATACCATCCAGATTCAATAAATGCAATCTTCAAACGATCTGGAATACCTGCCATCGATCTTTTTCGTGTGGTCATCCTATAATAAGTTTCACCAATATTAACAAACATCGAGCCTTCTGGTTTCAAAATGCGCCGAATTGAATTGAATATATACATTAAATTATTTATATATTCTTCAGGCATCGATTCTTGTCCTAATTGTACTTTATTATTTTGGTCTTTTTCAATATCATATTGACGTAAGCGCCAATATGGTGGTGAAGTTACAACACAGTCAATACTGTTATCAGGTATCTTGGATATAAGAGACTGACAATCTTCGTTATAAATAATATTTCTTTCTATCATAGTAAATTAAGTTATTTTTAATAAATCGTTTCTTATGTTTTTGCAAGCCTTTTCGTAATCTCCATTGTATTGCAGTAAAGCATAAATATCAAAATGCGAATAATATGTATTAGGTTCGAAAGGGTCAGCATTAGAACTAAATACAAAGAACTTATTGGGTAAATAACCATATGACGCCGATATACCATAGCTCTTTCCTGGTCGTGTCCAGTACTCTTGCCCATTCCAATCTACCCTATCTAGATGCCATCCTGCACGCCTTAATACCGACGCATAATCCATATATTGATTTACGAAATCAATGATTTCTTTTAATGAACGTGTATCTACATCAGCAGATGATTGCTTGCTTATTTTACGTGCTAATGTTGATGAAAAAGGGCGTCGTTTTTCTACCTTATTAAACCCCTCACACAAACGGATCAATAACAACCTTTCATTATCATTCAACGTCTGTATGGTGGATACATCATCTTTTAAAGCTTTATAATTTGGTGATGGATGCACGATAGCATATGCTTTTTCGCCTCTAGTCTCAATCATAGTATCTGTTTTATCATTTATGAATTGACGAGCTAATTTCTTAGACCCAACTATTCCAGTGTTATGCTTATATATAAGATGGTATCCACCTGATTGCGTCATTTCTATTACTAACTTATTATATATATTAATATCCCTATCCTGCAATTGCCATATCAAATCTTTATATATCTCACTCGCATTGCCACCGTGATTATCAATATCAATAACTTCCACATTCCCTGATATTGAGCCACATATTAAACCTATATATATATCAGGGATATTGTTCCAGAGAGAAACTTCATCTAATGTAGGACGTCTATATATATATTCACGCCAGCTGTAATTTGGTAGTAAATAAGAAATGGGACGCTTATCTTTTGCAACAGGAATAAATGATAAATTTGCTTTATATAAAGTTATTATATCCATAATCTGACTTTTTTCAAACAAAACCTTCTTTTTTTTGTTATACACTTACTTACGTAAGATTAATTTTCTTTTCTAATGATTGTATCAAATCTGTAATACCCCGTTGAGTAATCCCTTGTGATGTATATAAATATTGAAATTGTAATTCTAACAATGTTAAAAGCACGTGCAATCTAGAAACCTGCGTATGAAATTTATTAACTTTATGTTCAGATGATAAATGTATTTGCGACCTAATATCATATATACTATTAATAATTTCTACCATTAGATATTGTTCGACTGTTAATCTAGCCGCCTTTGCTTTCTCTTCATATAAACATATATTATCATAAAGCATTTGGGCATCATCGCCTTCTAACGCTTCACCTATATATGCAGA
>DAOTPH010000212.1:0-3087 GCA_035451765.1 Bacteroidota bacterium
ATGTGTAAATGGTAAATTTCTTGACCTAAATATTAAACTCCCTCGCAATCTTCAAAGTTTGGAAATTCAATTAAGAGATATGCTGAAAAATCGCATTTCTCGTGGAACAGTGACATTGATGGTTCAAGTGGAATATATTGACCCAACAAAAGCATTGGTATTTAATGAAGAAAAAGCAAAAGCTGTGTATGAACATTTGAATTCTTTGAAAAATTCTTTGAAAATTAAGGATCCAATTCACCTTGAACATTTGATTAATTTTGATGAATTTTTTATTGAAGTAAATAATCAAGAAGATGAAAAATTAATCAGTCAGGTGGTAAAGCAAGCTACTAATCAAGCATTGATGAATCTTGAAAAAATGCAACTTATTGAAGGGAAAAATTTAGAAAAGGATATTTTTCGAAGATTGCAAAGCTTTCAGACAAATCTGGATAAAATTCGTGCATTAAGTTTGGAAAAAGTTCCTCAAGAGCGCGAGAAATATCGTCAAAAAATAGCTCAGCTTTTCGAAAGTGATGAAATTGATGAGCAACGATTATATCTTGAAATTGTGATTCTTGCTGATAAATTGGATATTACAGAAGAATGCACTCGATTGGATTCGCACATTAGCTTTTTTAATGAAGCTTTAAAAAGTAAAATTTCGGAGGGGAGAAAAATCAATTTCCTTATCCAAGAAATGAGTCGTGAAATCAACACAATTGGCTCGAAAGCAAATGATGCAGAAATTTCACAACTTGTTGTGCTGGAAAAAGAGGAGCTTGAACGCATTCGCGAGCAAATCCAAAATGTAGAGTAAATTCAGTGTCATTTATTGCAAATATTGGCAAAGGATTCATAAATTTCATTGCTCCAAAGTATTGTCTTGTATGCAACGCTCCAATTCCTGAAAATGGGCAAACGAGCTACATTTGCGATGAATGCTATCACAATATGCCATTTGCACCGCAATCGGAAGCAATAATAGATAGAATGTTCGAAATTTGGAATGCTGATGATATTGCTATTAGCAAAATATGCTCATTAATTTCAGTCAAAGATGAAAAATATATGAATCTAATTCATAGCTTAAAATATTATTCTTTGAAAAATATAGGCATTGAACTTGGCAAGTTATTAGGCAATAGATTATTGCAGGAAGAAATGAATGAATATGAAGCAATCATCCCTGTACCGATACACAAAACAAAAGAAAGAGAGCGGGGGTATAATCAATCTCATTTCATTGTAAAAGGAATTAGCGAAGTTTTAAATATTCCTCCAAATTATAAAATGGTGCAGAGGAAAATATATACACAAACTCAGACGGCACTTAATACAGAGCAACGCAAATCCAATGTAGAACATATTTTTGAAATTAATAGAGAAATTAATAAGCAAGAAATTATAAATAAGCCTTTTTTAATTGTGGATGATGTTTTTACAACAGGTTCTACTCTCAATTCATTAGCAACAACATTGCTTGATGCGGGTGCAAGAAAAATCGATTGTGCAACTCTTGGTGTAGCCTAGTGAAATAAAAAATTTTAATTTTATTTTAATAAATTGGAAAAAATTTATAATTTTTGTAACTTTTTTCAATTTTAAACGTCTAATATAAAAAAGGGGTTGGAATGCAAAAACATTTTACACATTTCTTTTATATTCTATTATTATTATATTTAATACATATACCCTCAATTTATTCGCAAGACAAGATTGAAATTTTACTATCAGGCAAAACATTAATAGTAAATGATTATAATGTGGTGGCGAATTGTTGCTCGAAGTTCAAAGATGATGTGCAAAAAGATGGCAATAGGATTATAATTATTCAAACTGATACAAGCTCAACAAAATGCTATTGCAATTGTAATTTTGATTTGACCCATTCGATTACAAATTTACCTAATGGGAAATTTAAAATAGAAATATATCGTGCAGAATTCAAAAAGTATGGATATAGTGAAGATAAAACATATCTGGTATGGTCAGGTGAATACGAGATTACGACTGCTGGCCCACAAAAAAATCAATTTACAACAGAATTTATGCAATCGGATTGCAAAAAAGAAACCCGTATTAGCACAAAATCAAATAATCTTCCTATCAAAGTAGAAGTTTACCCAAATCCTGCTAAATCCGAAATTACAATCAAATTTTCGGCACCCAATGAAAGCAATATTCGTATTTCTATCTATAACTTTTTAGGCAAAGAAGTTTATTCCTACGAAAAAAAGAATTTGGATGAAGGAATTCAAACCGTCAATTTGACACTAGATTCATTGCCAGCTGGGATGTATATTGGAAAGCTCTTTCTATCAAATGGCAAAACAGAGACCTTTAAAATTGTATGGTCCAAATAAGTTCCTACTATAATTATAATAATGGATTATTTTGAATATTACAATACTTTATATTACAAAAGCGATGCAGATATTTATAACTTATTAAAAAAGATGTTTAATTAGGGATCATTTTGGGTATTATGTTAATGAGAATTATATACAAGCATTATATGACCGAGCAATGGAGCGAAATCCAAAAATATTTTATGATGCCCTGCAAGATGCACTTATTACAATTCATAATTGGAGTGATAAAATGAGTGAGGCAAAGGTAATTGAAATAAAACGACTTGATTATTTGAGCGATTATGAAATTAGAGAACTGGTCGCAACAATTGGCGCAGCAAAAAAGAATCCACCACTTGATTTGTCAAATCTACAGCGCTCTGCTATTACTGAAATCTTTGGAATTGCTCCTGAAAATATGCTGTTTTGTCGAGTAGGTGGCGATTCAATGGTGAATGCAAATATTTATGATGGTTCAACATTGATTATTGATACTGCAAAAATTGCAAGAAATAATGATATTGTTGTGATCTCGCTTAATAATGAATTGTTTGTAAAGCGAATTCAATTTAACAAGGGCGAGGTTGCATTAATTTCCGAAAATGATGGGTATGACTCTTATAAAATTCGTCCCGATGATAATTACAAAATCGTTGGAGTTGTGAAACAAGTTATTCAAGATCTTTAAATATTTTTTACAATTTTAACAAACTGCCTTTATATAAATATCTTCAGCAATTTTTTCAATCGA
>DAOTPH010000213.1:0-3075 GCA_035451765.1 Bacteroidota bacterium
TGGACCTGACACTCCATTTTCAAAACCGGGGAAATTTTCGACATCTGTCGTTGTTGTAAGCTGCCCGCCAGGATCGGGTCCTTCTAAAATGAGAGTTGAACGATTTGCACGACTTGAATAAATGCCAGCAGTAAAACCCGCCGGTCCGCTTCCGAGTATAATTATATTATAATGTTCTGCCATAAAATTTTTAATTTGATTATAATTTGACGTATAAAACAAAATGGAATTATGGAAATTAAATATTTTGTTTTTTGTATGCAATTGTTTTGCAAAAGAATCCGTGTAGGCGGCTGAAGAATTCTTGCAGGTGGTTGAAGCCCTCTGCTTTGAATTGACATCCCCCTGCCCCCTTTTTAGTGGGGAATTATAGAATATCCCCCTACCTTGCTTTTTTAAACGGAAATTCTGCACCAAGATGGTGCAGGCACATCTCACCCCTCTCAAAAACAAAGTAGAGACGCCATATATGACGTCTCTACATCCAAAATTCAAATTCAAAATTTTCAAAAGCAAGGATGCTTTTGCCACACTGTCTTTTGCACGAAAATGGAAATCTATATTAAAGAATTTTGTTTATATTTTCTATTATTCATAATTTCTCTGTAAATTTGAAAAAATTAAAAGAGTAACAATGGAAAATCAGGACAAAAAATTTTCACTATCAAGTATTTTGATAGCACTTGCATTTATAATTGCATCAGTGATACTTGCTATTGGGATGGGCAATATACGTGATAAAGGTGCCACAATTACTGTAAAAGGTTACGCTGAAAAAAATATTAAAAGCGATGCAGCATATTGGACAATCTGGGTTGGCTCAAAATCCAATTCAATGTCAGAAGCCTATAATCAAATGAAAATTATGAAAGATAAAGTATGGAACTTTCTCGTTAAAGAGGGATATCCTGATTCTGCTTTAAAAGAAGGTAACATAGAAAATTTGCCTGTTTATGGACTCAATCCACAAGGATATCAAACTAATGATATAGTTGCCTATAATGTTCAGATTTCCATTACTGTGTCATCTAATGATGTCTATAAAATTGAGAACTCATCCAAAAAAATATATGAACTGCTCAATGAAGGTGTAAATCTCAATTCAAATCCACCCCAATATTATGTTTCAAATATAGATAAATACAAATTAAATATGTTATCTCTTGCATTAGCTGATGCAAAAATGCGTGCAAATGAAATTGCCAAAGGAACAGGCAATAATACAAAGCAATTGAAATATGCTCGACAAGGAATATTTCAAATCACTGCACCAAATTCAAATGAGGTCGCTGATTGGGGCATATACGATACTCAAACAATTGACAAAACAATAAAGCTTGCAGTAGATGCAACATATTATATAAAATAAAATTCAATATTATTGATTAGAATTTATGAACTTACGGCAATAGTATTGCGTTCATTATTCTCTATATCTTTCCTGAATTTATATCTGAGCTTGCTCGGGCAAAGCCTTGCTCAATTAAATAATATATAGCACGCTCGGTTTTATCTTTCATTTCATTAACAAGGGGCATTTCCTCTTCGGGAAAATCTGATAAAACATAATCAATCAGCTCACCAGGTCCAAAATTACGCGCTATTCCGCATCGCAATCTTATAAAATTTGGATTTTCCAATTCTGCAATAATTGATGCAACTCCATTATGTCCACCATCGCTTCCTCCTTGTTTTATATGAATTTTACCGACTGGAAAATTATATTCATCTACAATTATTACTACTTTTTCAATTGGAATATGATATTTTACGACGATTTTTCTAATTGCAATACCTGATGCGTTCATAAAAGTCAATGGCAATGCATATAAAACTCGATGATTATTTGATTCATCCAAATATAAAATATAATATTTGGTTTTATCAAATATTTGTAATTGTTTTTTTTCAATAATTTTTTGAATTATTGAAAATCCAATATTATGTCGATTATTGAAATATTCAGGCTTCGGATTTCCCAATCCGACGATAAGATAATCAATATTTTGATTAGAGATAGGCTTCAAGTTGGCTTTCACTTTCGAGAAGAACATCACGCGTTTTGCTCCCTTTAGAAGAACCGACAATTCCTGCTGCTTCCAGTTCATCCATAATACGACCTGCACGGGCATAACCGATTTTCATCCGTCTTTGCAACATTGATACTGATGCTTGCTGCATCTGAACAACCAAGTGCGCCGCATCTGCAAAAAGTGGGTCGCGATCGTTTATATCAAATTCTTTACTATCTGCATTTTCTTCATCTAAGCTTGGCAATAAATATGGTTCGGAATATCCTTTTTGAGAGCCAATCATTTCGCAAATTCTTTCCACTTCATCAGTAGAAATAAAAGCATTTTGCACACGAATTGGCTTCGGTGTTCCAGGAGGCATAATTAACATATCCCCATTTCCAAGCAATTGCTCTGCACCTTGCTGGTCTAAAATTGTGCGAGAATCAATTCGCGATGCAACTAAATAAGCAATACGAGCAGGGAAATTTGCTTTGATTAACCCTGTAATAACATCTACTGAGGGCCTTTGCGTTGCAATAACAAGATGAATACCAACAGCACGCGCCATTTGTGCAAGTCGAGTGATCGGCTCTTCAATTTCTTTTGATGCAGTGAGCATTAAATCTGCTAGCTCATCAACGATAACAACAATATATGGCATTGGATAATGAAGCATATTATCACTTTTTGGTAAATTCCCTTGCTTGATTTTTTGATTATAATCATAAATATTTCTCTGCCCCGCATCAGCAAGTGTATCATAGCGTCGCTCCATTTCTTTAACTGCGGCTTTCAAAACAATTACTGCATCCTTTGGATTTGTTATTATTACATCATCAATATCAGGGGAGGTTGCTAAATAGTGCTGACTTAGCATTGAATATTGGGAAAGTTCAATCTTTTTTGGATCTATTATCACGAATTTTAATTCTGATGGATGAATTTTATATAATAATGAATTGATAATTGTATTTATTCCCACGCTTTTCCCAGAACCTGTTGAACCCGCAATCAATAAATGTGGCATACGTGTCAAATCATCTACATATACCTCTCCATT
>DAOTPH010000214.1:0-3061 GCA_035451765.1 Bacteroidota bacterium
TTCTTGCTTTGTTTTATTTATTAAATTTATATTTTCTAATAAATTCTGATTAAAAATTGCAATTTGATTCTCAAAATTTGCAATTTTTCTTTTCTCATCATCAATTCTTGCCTCGAGTTTTGCTTTATTTTGTGTATTTCGAGCAAAAGTAGATTTTTCAAAATTTAGCTTACTCTTGTATTCGTTCAGTTGAGAATTAATATTATTCAAAATTGTTTGCTGTGCATTCAATTCTATACGCAATTCCTTTGAGTTATCCAATAAATTATTGATTTCTGCTTGGAGTTTTGTTTCGTCTTGTTTAAGCTTTTCAATTGATTGAATTAAGTTTCGTTGATTATTGCGATTTCTTTCAATATTTTGAGTAGAATTTTCTATTTCTTTTTGGCTTTGTTCAATCGATTTATCTACATTTTTTAATTTCTCTTCTGTAATATTTATAGAGTTATTTAAATCTGCAAAAGCCGAATTCAATGCTAATTGTTCTTTTGATAATGCCTGATATTCATCATCTACCTTTTTGAAATCGCTTTTTAATGTTGCAAGGAATTCTTCATATTCAGCAATATTTTTATGGTTTTCAGAAATTTTTATATTTATTGAGTTCTTTTGTTCATTTTTTTTCTCGAGCGATTCTGCGAAATGTGATAATTCATAAGAAAATGCTTTTAACTCAAGATCTTTCAATTCAGTAATATAATTATTATATCGCCGAGTTTTTGATGCTTGCCGAGAAAGTGTATTTACATTTTTTTCAATTTCTTGTAAAATATCATTTAACCGCTCCAAATCCGTTTCCACATTCTGCAATTTGCGTGAAGCATCCTTCTTGTTTTGTTTAAATTTTTTTATTCCCGCAGCTTCTTCAATTATATCACGGCGCTCAGCGGGATTGCCATTCAAAATTGATTCAATCATCTTCAATTCAATCACTGAATATGAATCTGCGCCCAATCCTGTATCCATAAACAAATTGACAATATCCTTCAATCGTGCAGGCACTTTATTAATTAAATACTGACTTTCACCATCCCGATAAAGCCGACGTGTTATGCTAACTTCTTCAAATTCGCTTGGAAGTATCTTCTTATTATTTTCAATTGTAATGGAAACTTCCGCCATACCAAGTGGTTTGCGATTTTTCGACCCATTGAAAATCACATTTTCCATTATATCAGATCTGAGAACAGATGTCTTTTGTTCACCTAATACCCATCTGATTGCATCAACAAAATTGGTTTTGCCCGAACCATTTGGTCCTACAATTGCGGAAAGTCCATTATTAAATGTAAAAACAGTTTTGTCTGCAAATGATTTAAATCCAATTACTTCTAAGCGTGAAAGATACATTTAACGTTTCTTTGATAAATTGATGAATACAATAATACTTGATAAAACAGATGTATAAACTGTACTGCCAAGCCATTTCAAAATAAATAATCTTAAAAATTCCAATTCGCTCATTCTTAAATAAAATAAGTTCTGAATTAAATTTGCAATTAAACACGATGCAAACACAATAAGAATAAATATATATGAATTTAGAACAAGGAATTCTTTATCTTTTTTATACCAAAACGAAGCGAAAAAAACTCCAAACAAAAACGAAAGTGAGCTTACTCCAATCAATTGTAAAGAAAATGCATCATAAATCAATCCAAGCAAAAATGCTGATATAAATCCAACAAATCTTCCATAACGAAGTGTCAGCCAAACTGCATAAAGAAATACAAGATTTGGAAGTGATTCTGCTATCTCAATTAGTGGTACAAATGTAATTTGCAAAAATGATAGCAATAATCCAATTAAAATGTATTTTATATATACCCAGTATGGATTTTGCCGAATATTTAATTCTGGAATTTGCAATTGCTCACTCGCTTACTTTAAAGAATTTTTTAATTAAATTAATTTTTGAAGAATCGGGTAATTCCTTGATAATTGCAACTTGTCCAACTTGATTGAACTTAGCATAAGGTTCTATTTCAATTCTATGAAATAATGTACCTGGCTCGACAGATATTGAACGAATTTTGCCAATTGGAACATCCGCAGGATATCGACTGCTGAAATTTGATGTTACAACTTCTTCCCATTGATTAACTTTGACAGTTCGAGGTATATTTTTTAGTAACAGCGAGCTTTCGCCATCCCATACTACAATACCAAATAATGATTGAGAAGGTACTTTCGCAGAAATTTTAACATCAGGATTGAAAATTGTTTCCACAATTGAATATTTTTTGCTTACCATTGCAATTGTGCCTAATAATCCTGCATCAGTGCGTACAACCATCCCAAAGTCAAGACTATCCGATGAACCTTTATTTATTATTAGATAATTTTTATTTCCTATTTTCTCATATCCAACAACATCAGCAAACTCGACAGGCTTAGATAACTTCCTTGGTAATCCCATTAATTTTCGTAATTCATCATTTTCTTTCTGAGCTATATAATTCTGCGTTACCTCATTTGAGAGTTCAAGATTTAATTCCCTTAAAGTCTGATTTTCATTCTTTAAAGCTGATACATTGGGTACAAACATTACTTTATCATTTATCCAGCCGATTGCACCAACCACAAATGCCCTAAATCCCGCGATTGCGCTTGTATCACCTATTGAAATTAAGCTTAATGAAATTATTACAAAAAGAATAAATATAATAAAATCACGGAACTGAACAAATAGTTGATACAATCGCTGGAAGAACATTTTTAATATTTTTGTTTGTAAATGCTATAAAATTCACCAATAATTTTGAAAGCACTGAGCAATGTTTCCTCAGGTGGCAAAATTACAATTCTAAAATGGTGGCTTCCTGGTCGCTCGCCAAATCCATTACCAGGAACGACCACAACCCCCGTTTCTTTCAATAATTCTGAGCAAAAATGATTATCATCCTCAACTTCAATTGATGGAAATGCATAAAATGCACCCTCGGGGCTTACAAGTGAAATGCCAGGCTGAGTTGCAAGATGCTCCATTGTCAAATTGCGGCGATGTTCCAATCGTGCAATAACATCCTTCAAATGCTCCTGTTTTCCCAGCAATGCAGTC
>DAOTPH010000215.1:0-3044 GCA_035451765.1 Bacteroidota bacterium
TGCAAGCTCGGTTTTGCCTACACCTGTCGGTCCAAGGAACATAAATGAACCAATCGGTCTGCGAGGGTCTTTTAATCCCGAACGGGCACGCCTGATTGATTTTGATAACACTTCAATTGCCTCATCTTGACCAACAACTTGCTTTTTTAATGCTTCTTCAAGATTAAGTAACCGCTCTTGCTCATTTTGTGCAATCTTATTCATTGGAATTCCCGTCATCATTGCAATTACATCAGAAACATCGTTTTCTGTTACAGGTGAAGATTTGCGTGTCATTGAATTTTCCCACTCTGCCTCCAACTTATCAAGCTCTGATTGGTATCGTTTCTCTGTGTCCCGTAAGCGAGCTGCTTGCTCGAAATCCTGTTGCTTGACAACATTTGTTTTTTCTTTACGAACATCAGCAATCTTCTTTTCGAGTTCCGTAATTTCTTTTGGTACATCTATATTTGATAAATGCACTCTCGAACCACTTTCGTCCATAACATCAATTGCTTTATCAGGAAATGTTCTGTCTGTTATATATCTATCTGATAAATGAACGCATGCCTCAAGTGCCTCATCAGAATAAACAACATTATGATGATCTTCATAATATTCTTTAATATTTTTCAAAATTTGAAGTGTCTCTTCAGCTGTTGGAGGTTCCACAATTATCTTTTGGAACCGACGTTCCAAAGCTCCATCTTTTTCTATATATTGTCTATACTCATCAAGGGTAGTTGCACCAATTATCTGAATTTCCCCACGCGCAAGTGCAGGTTTGAACATATTAGATGCATCAAGTGAACCCGATGCACTTCCTGCACCAACTAAGGTATGCAATTCATCTATGAAAACAATGACGTGTTTTGCTTTCTCTAATTCATTTAATAATGCTTTCATTCGCTCTTCAAATTGCCCACGGTATTTTGTCCCTGCAACAAGTGACGCTAAGTCTAACTGAACCACTCGCTTATCAAAAAGCACACGCGACACTTTCTTTTGTACTATCCTCAAAGCAAGCCCCTCCACAATTGCTGTTTTGCCAACACCTGGTTCGCCTATTAACACAGGATTATTTTTCTTGCGTCTCGAAAGAATTTGAGAAAGACGCTGAATTTCTTTATCACGGCCAATCACAGGATCAAGCTTATTTTCCATTGCTAATTTCGTCAAATCCCGCCCAAAATTATCAAGTACAGGCGTCTTCATTTTTTCGGTTGGAAATGCTTTAGGTGGTATCTTTCCATATTGTTTTGACGAGCCAAAATCGCTCTCTTCATCAATAACACCACTAATGAGCTCTTCATCTAATGATTTACTTGCTAATTCATAAGTAATATTTAAATTATTTAAGATTTTTGCTGCAATATTATCTTCATCTCTCAATATTGATAAAAGCAAATGCTCCGGACCAATTGTATCTGATTTATATATTTTTGCCTCATTAGATGCACGCTTTAACACTTTTTCAAGTTGTTTAGTAAAAGGTATATTCTGAATTGGAACAGTATTATTAGTGCTTACAGAATTTTCTATTTCCTGTGAAATCTCCTCAATATCAGCACCCAAATTTTGCAAAATTTTTGTAGCTAAATTATTATCATCTCTAATTATCCCAAGTAGAATATGCTCAGTTCCAATATAATCATTACCTAAACGAACTGCTTCTTCCCTTGAATATTTTAGAATCTTATTTATTTTCTCCGAAAATTGTTCTTCCATATATTCTTCCTCCTTAAAGTTCTATTTGAATTTGTTTCAAGAATAAAGACGTAAGAACTTGTCAAATATTCTGAATAATACACACCACTCAATCTAGGGTATTAATAAATAAAGGGAATCCTTTGAATTTCGTTTATTAAGAATTCCCTTTAAAAATGTTCATTAAGTAATGATAAATTCAGCTGATTATCATCGCTTCAACATATTTATTTCGCCGAGCATTTGGTCGGTAACTGTTATCGACCGTGATGCCGCCTCAAAAGCCCGCTGCGCAGAAATCATATTTGTAAATTGTGTTGTTATATCCACGTTCGATTGCTCCAACGAATTTGAAACTAATTTTGTTGCTTGAAATGTTCCGCCCGCTGTTCCATAAACTGCTTCCCCACTATTTGGAGAATTAATAAACATATTATCCCCTTTTTGTAGTAGCCCTTCAGGATTTGTGAATCTTGCAATCACAATCTGTCCCATTAATTCAGAGCGGCCGTTTGTAAATGCTCCCCATATTTTTCCCTCTGCATCAACCGATAAATCTTCCAATCCACCCATTTTATATCCATTTTGGCTTGTAAATGATGCCGTCGATGGCATCGCAAATTGTGTTAGACCTGATAATAGCTGATTTGGATCCGCTAGTTGCACCGTCAAATCTTTTGGTGTAGTTGCATCAAAGGCGGGATTGCCAATTGCTGTATTTAAATCTGCCGATGTAATGGCAATACTTGTTGGTGTGTTTAGTGTTCCATCTGCATTAAACACTACTTGTGATGTTCCTAAGGTGAGAGCATTGCCGTCAATTGTTGCAGTTATATCATAAGTATTTGCCGTTGCACTTTTTGTAAAGGTAAATTCTAATGAATGCACAGCCCCAATTTGGTCATAGATATTCATACTTGTTTTTCGTGTATCCCCTTCCACCATTGATGAATTGAGATTTCCCGCTAAATTGATATTTTGTGTTTGCCTTGGTTGGGAAATTACATCATTTGAAACTTGAATATTGCCAATTTTCCCTGTAAGTTGAATATTTCCATTACTATCCTTTACAGGCAAACCGTTTGCGTCTGTTAGGACATTATATCCTTGCAAATACGCACCTGTATTTGTATCCACAAAATATCCATCCTTATCCTGCGAAAGTGCTCCTGCTCGCGAATATTCCAATATTCCATTATTCTGATAGATGAAAAATCCATCTCCTTGTATTGCTAAATCAAGTGGTCGATTTGTGACCTCGAGAGTTCCTTGCTGCATATTCTTTTGGATACTCCCGACCTTTACCCCTAATCCAATTTGATATGGATTTACTCCACCGAGACCAACACCCGCTGATT
>DAOTPH010000216.1:0-3040 GCA_035451765.1 Bacteroidota bacterium
ATGTGCGAATTAAATTAATTCCTGTTAGCTCGCCTGCTGCTCCTGCGGGAGGTTGTAAAGTGAATCCCTTCATCCCTGTTATTGCTTTCAATTGCTCGCCAAGTTCATACATAAGTTGTAAAGCGCCTTGCACATATTTATCATCCAACAACGGATGTATATTTGCAAATCCATCTAATGACGCAACCTTTTCATTCACTTTTGGATTATATTTCATTGTACAGGAACCAAGAGGATAAACGCCCTCATCAATTCCATAATTAAAATGCGCAAGATGATTAAAATGTCGAGCAACTTCGACTTCGCTTACTTCGGGAAGATTGGCTAAAGTTTCGCGTAGCATTGATTTGTCGATTGAGAAAGAAAAATCTACATCAGGCACATCAATTTGGGCAATGTATAGCCCTTTCTATCTTTTTTGCTAATTTCAAATATTAATTTTTCCATAAAATTCTAAAAAATTCAAAATTACTAATTTTTTAAATTTTATAGTTTAGAATTAAAGTAGTAATATAATTTTAAATTGATTTTCTTTTGCAATAAAAAAAGGCTATAATATTGAACATTATAGCCTTTAAATATTTCTTACTTAAATTATTATACTATTTAAAATTAGTAAAATATTGAAAAAGTTGTCTTATAATTTTAATTTTTTCAAATCATCTTTCATTCTTTGAATGTCTTTTAGCCAATCTTCAATATCGTTTTCGTGTTCTAGCTCTTCATTGAGGATTTGAACTGCACTTTGATAAGTTGAATGATCTTTCCCGACAGTAAAATCGGCAATTTCTTTATATCTCTGAATAGCACAACGTTCACCTCGAAGATTTTGATTTAATATTGTTTCTATATAGGGATCTGATGGTTCTTCATAAGTGCAACGTGCAAGTTTTGACCAATCATTTGGATTGAGTACAGGCGTGCCACCAAGTTGAATAATTCTATTTACAACCAGAACAGCATGATTAAGCTCCTGAGTTGCATGCAATAAAAGTTCAGTTTCGATTTCAGATCGCATAGGACCTTCCATTACTCTCGCACCAATCCAATATTGATAATAAGCAAGCCATTCTTCCGCGAGTGCAGCATTTAACATTTTCAATAATTCTTCAACATTAATTGAAGTAATTTTAGGGGCTGATTCTCCCATAGTTACACCTTTATTTTAATTTTGGAGTTCAAAATTACAAAATTAATATTATATAATAAATTTATATTTTTTATTTAATTTTAAATATTATTTATTAATATAACCCTTTATTATTTATAATAATTAATGAGTTTCAGAGCATTTTTTGCAGCGTTTTGCTCTGCCTCTTTTTTAGTATATCCAAGGGCAGTACCCCATAAACGACCATCAATATAGACCCCCGCAAAAAAAGTTCTATCATTTGGTGGTCCTTCTTCAGCCAAAATTGAGTATGTAGGAGTAGATTTTGAAATAGATTGGACTTCTTCCATAAATTTGCTCTTGAAATTGATAATCTCATAAGCATGAACTTGGGATAACAACGGCAAAACAACCCTCAGTACAAAGTTCCGCGTTGCTTGATAGCCAGAATCAATATAAATTGCACCAACTACAGCTTCAAGAGTGTTCGATAAAACGGATGTATTTTGATTTTCAATTTGATTTTTAACAGTGTAGCTTACTCTAACAAATTCATCAAGGTGCAATTTATAAGCAACATCGCCCATTACTTGCCGATTAATTAATTTTGCCCGCAAATCTGTTAAAGTACCTTCATTGCTATGTGGATATGTCTGAAAAATGTATTCTGTGATTATAAAATTGAAAATCGAATCACCAAGAAATTCAAGTCGTTCATTAGTATAAAGCTCATTTATCTTTAAATCTTCAAATTCCTTTTGCAAAACATTAAGATATGATCTATGAATTAGGGAAATCTCGAATATTTTTGGATTATTGATTTTTGTTTGGATAATTCTCTCAAGCTTGTTTTGCATATCAGGAAATAGGAACAATAATCTTGGTAAAGTTTCTAAATAAAAAGCAGACCTAGGAACATCATAAATTGCTTTCCTATGGGTCTGCTTATTAAAATTATCTTCGTTAGATTGCATCGGACTTGGAATGTCTAGTTATTTATCCAATCCATTGTCTTTATTTATTGCTCATACTTCTTAAAAATAAGTGTTGCATTATGTCCACCGAACCCGAAAGTATTACTCAGTGCCACTTTAATGTCTTTTTTTACAGCAACATTTGGAGTATAGTTCAAATCGCATTCGGGGTCTGGTACCTCGTAGTTGATTGTTGGTGGAATAATACCATACTTAATTGCAAGAATTGAAGCAATTGCCTCGACTGCTCCTGCAGCGCCAAGCAAATGCCCTGTCATAGATTTTGTGGAACTAATAGCAATTTGATATGCACGAGGTCCAAACAGATTTTTAATTGCTGTAGTCTCGTTTTTATCATTGTAAGGAGTCGATGTTCCATGAGCATTGATATAATCAATATCATTGATAGTCAGCCGAGCATCCTCGATTGCGCGCTTCATTGATTTTTGAGCTCCTTTGCCTTCAGGTGCAGGTTGAGTGATATGAAAAGCATCATCAGTCATCCCAAAGCTTGAGAATTCTGCGTAAATTTTGGCGCCACGGTTCAATGCATGTTCTTCGGTTTCTAACACAAGAATACCTGCACCTTCTCCCATAACAAAACCATCTCGCTCACTATCAAATGGACGAGAAGCTTTCTCAGGCGCATCATTACGCGTTGAAAGTGCCTTCATTGAATTAAATCCACCAATTCCCATTCGGCATATTGCAGCTTCGGAGCCTCCCGTAAGCATAACATCAGCATCCCCTCTTTGCAAAATCATTAATGCATCAGCAAGTGAATGCCCTGATGTAGCGCACGCTGATGTAGTTGAGTAATTCGGTCCCTCAAGTCCCCATCGTATCGCAATATGTCCCGGTGAAATATTCGATATCATCATTGGAATGAAGTATGGCGATATACGGTCAGGCTTACCACGTTCAAATAAAGATTGTTGCTGTTGCTCATAAACAA
>DAOTPH010000217.1:0-3017 GCA_035451765.1 Bacteroidota bacterium
AAGCTTATAATATAAAATATCTTTTATCATTTTGTCATTTTTGTTTATTTATAAAATTATGAAAATTGCATTTGATAAGCTTAAAATTCATTTTTTTTATTAAAAATATGCAGTTTTAATTCTTTATAAATATTAATAACAAATTCATTTTTTTTATTAATTTATTTCAATTAATTAATTGTTTTATTAAATTTCCTTAATTTTATAAAAAATTAATCTTACTAAATGAATTTGAATAAAATCTATACAAAATTTATATCATTTCTGCTTTTTATCATTTTGATAAGCTGCTCAGCAAATAAACCAATTCAAAAAATTAAAATTGATAATTTTTCTAACGATATTATTATAAATGAAGGGGATTCTGCACTTATAAAATGGCAATTCAAAAATGTAGATAGTGTTTTTTTTGAAGGAATGCAGCATTCTTTTAAAGCAGTGGATTCAGTATTTCTTTCTCCAATGAATGATACGACTTATAAATTAATCGCTGTCAATCCAATTGATACTCAGAAGTTAGACATACATATATTTATCAATCATCCCATTAGAGAAATTCAGACAGGTGCTGAGATTGTTCAAAAGAAATTCGATGAGCCATCTCTTGAAATGTCTGATTATCTCAATGGAATTCTTCCTTCAACTGTTCGTTATAATTTGAAAAATATTAGAATCATTCGCACAGATTTTGCAGATAATACAATGACATTGAATCTTTTGCCTATGGATGGATTTGGAAATTTCATCACAAATTTGAATCTCGATAGCTTGAATTTATCTATTGATGTCATTTCCTATGGGATGCGTATGTCATTAAATCAGAAATTTGTAGGTGAAAGGAAGCTAACTGATACTGCAAATCCAATTTCTGTTCATATTTTGCTTGAAAATTCTTTAGCTGCTTATGAATTAGATAAAGTTAGCGAGCAAATACGCACAGTACTTAGGAATTTTGATAATTTGGATAGAGTTACTTTTGGCACTTTTAATCAAAATTTAGAGATGCATTTCGAAAATGAAATGCCTCATAATGCTTATGTAAATTTTCCCAACTACAATATAAAACCATCAGGGACCACCGCATATTCGTCAGCAATTATTAAAACATTAAAGAAAATAAAAAACACTAATACAAATCAAAATAATATAATTATTTTATTAGCATATAGTGAAGAAAATAGCTCAATTACATCAACAATGGATGAAGCAATTAAAATTGCTTGCTCAATGCATATTCCAATTTATGTCATTACATTATCGAATGATTATAAAAGTTATCAAATGAATGCTATTGCAGATGCAACAGGCGGTCGTTTGTATCAACTTGAATCGAATGGATTTGATAATATAAGCAAAATTATATCAGAGATATATTTCGGACAAAAAGTGTTTTATCAGTATAATTTGACATTTTTAAATGAACTTAAATATTATCCCGAACTACTAATAAAATCAACATTATACATAAATCAAAAATTTATTGATGATACACGAAAATTTTATTTACAAGTTCCCGAAATTTATATTCCATATCAAATATTGGCAATTTTTGATTACACTTCTAACAAAGTTCCTCAATCTTATTATAATAAATTAAGTGAGTTAGCAAATTTGCTTAGGAATAATCCAAATAGTATGATTGAAATTTCTGCATTTTCCTATTTTGAAATAGATAGCTCAAAAGATTATGATCTATCGCTTGAACGCGCACAGAATATTAGACAAATTTTAATCGACTCAGGAGCCCATCCCGAACAAATTCGATTGAAAGCAAGGGGGAACGAAAATCCTTTGTATTATTTACCCATAAAAGAGTGGCAATTGTCTTATAATCGTAGAGCGGAAATGCGTTGGCTTGATCCTGAATTACTACCTTTTGAAATATTAGCTCAAATTGCAGCATCAGAGTTTGACGCCCTTACAAAAGTTACAAATTGGGAGAAATTAGGTTTTCGTTCGTATTACCAAAGATATATAATCAATAATGAAATAAAATATCAAGTTAAAATTTGGGGCTTTGCCACTGAAAAAGATGCGCAAAACGAAATAAAAAAATTGCAAGAGCGCTTTCCCAATATTAATTTCATATTAGAATAATTTATTTTACAATATTTCATCGTTTTGAATGTTTATTAATTATTTTATTTGACTTAATTAGCAAATTTAATGAGTTCATTATTCCAGATTTTTATAGGTGCTTTGCTTTTGAGCCTTGTTCATGCTTCAATTCCAAATCATTGGTTAAGCATTGTAGCGATAAGCCGCTCAGAAAATTGGTCGATACAGGAATCTATGTCTGTTACATTAATTGCGGGGTCTGCTCATATATTAAGTACGATAATTGTAGGTATTATTATTGGATTTTTTGGATATACTTTATCATCATCTTACGAATTTGTGACCAAAATAGCTGCTCCTCTTGTTCTTTTTATTTTGGGTGCAATTTATATAATTATAGATATTAAAGAAAATCGCAAACATCATTATCACGAGCATATAGACACAGAAAAAATAATAAAAGAAAAAAATAAAAATAAGACGGCAATAATTACCTCTCTTGCTATTGCAATGTTCTTTTCGCCTTGCATCGAGATTGAAGCATACTATTTCCCTGCAAGCACAAGAGGGTGGATTGGAATTGCAATTGTCTCAATTGTTTATTTCATTGTAACACTTGCGGGTATGCTCTTGCTTGTTAATCTTGCAATGCGTGGAGTGCAAAAAATTAATTTTCATTTTATGGACCATCATTCACGCTTAGTAAGTGGGTCAGTGTTAATATTGCTTGGAATATTGGCATTTTTTATTGATTAACTTGCCCTATCATACAAAAGACACCAGAGATAGTATCTCAAATTTGTTTGGTGGAATGAGCATCCCTGCGCTTCTTTTGTGTACCTGCACCATCCTGGTGCAGAATTCCCCCTTATCAAAGGGGGCAGGGGGATGTAGATGAACAAGAAGTAGTAGGGGCAATTCATGAATTGCCCCTACAATATGTAGAGACGCAAAATTTT
>DAOTPH010000218.1:0-1199 GCA_035451765.1 Bacteroidota bacterium
ACAATGGTACTTCCATCCCAGGCTGATGATTCAGTGGATATATTTATCTTCTATAGATTGCAACTTAACCAATTCCTATTTACAAATCTTGCTGACGAGTATATTTCCAAATATTCCCTTGAATTTTCATTAGCGGATTCAACAGGTGTTATCAAATTTTCAAAAGTTGTTATGGATTCTTTTAAATTGTCAAAGCAAATCAGTCCTACTGACTCAATTCAATTTCAGCTAAATTTTATAAAATTTAGAATAAATAAAGCAAATTATACTGTTCAAATTCGTGCAATTGACAATTATACTAAAAATTCTGATAAATCCACATTTGCATTGAATTTATTTGATTTGAAATACAAACATAATTCGTTTACAAATATAGTATTTTTTGAAAATAATGGTAACTTTTTTACACCGATAATATTGAATAATAATCTGAACTTTTCAGGAAAACCTATTGAGTTCGGGATTTTTATTTTTAATGGAACTTCAAATAACATTAAATATGAAATTGAAAAAAAGTATAATAATCCAAAAGCAATAGATCCATGGGGTAATTTCCAAAAGCAAACAGGTCAGATTGTAATTTATCCATTTTCCCAACTAACAATCAATAAAACACAAAATTCTATCGAAATAAGATTTCCTGAAGAAGCAAGTCTCCCCGGCCCAAGTATATCTAGCATTGAAAAATATGGAAATATAAAGTTCAAAAATAATATTTTCTCTCCGGGTGATTATATCTTAAAGATCTATAAATCAAAAGGTGATACTACAGAATATAAATTCAAAGTTATTTGGGAAGATGAGCCGATTTCATTATTGAATATTGATTATGCTCTTAATATTTCTAAACTTTTTTTTAATGATGTTGAAATGAAAAAGATTGAGAAGGGGGATTATAATGAGCAGTTTAAAAATTTAATCGAAGCCTGGAAACCTTTTGACCCAACACCTGAAACACCTTTCAATGAGGCGATGAACGAATTTTATAAAAGAGTTGATTATGCATATATGAATTACTCAACATTTAACGAAAAAAATGGTGCTATGACCGATAAGGGTAAAATATATATACTTTATGGACCTCCAAATAAAATAGAACAAAAATTCAAAAATGGCAAACTTTATGAAACGTGGATTTATACATCACTTCTTAAAGAATTCACTTTTGAAACTGTGGAAGCCGGTGTATTTAAAATTGT
>DAOTPH010000218.1:1299-2994 GCA_035451765.1 Bacteroidota bacterium
ATGTGCTCGGAGCGAGACTTGAACTCGCACGAGGGTTACCCCTCACAGGATTTTAAGTCCTGTGCGTCTACCAATTCCGCCATCCGAGCAAAATTAGATATACAAAATTAAGAAAAATTCAATAATTATTAACTATTCAAAAAATTATTTAATTTTTCTTCTAATGTTTCTGACTTGTTGATAAAATTTTCAATATATTTCCCAATTATATCAAATTCGAGGTTAACAAAATCACCAATTTCATAATATTTGAAAATTGTATTTTCAAATGTATGTGGAATAATTGATACATCAAACGAATTTGATTTTAATGCTGAAATAGTAAGGCTAACACCATCAATACAAATTGATCCGACTTCTACTAAATATTTGCGGTATTGGCCTGGATATGAAATTGTATATATTTTGCCAACATTTTCTGATGTAATTTGTCTGATATTTCCAATTGTATCAATATGACCCTGTACAATATGCCCACCGATTCTGCTTTGCAAAGTTAATGCACCTTCAAGATTGACTTTCTGATTAGATTTTAAGAATTTCAAAGTCGATTTCTTTAATGTTTCCTCAACAGCTTCACAATCAAATACATTAGAATTAATATTTACAATAGTTAAGCAAACGCCATTGACAGAAACTGAATCATCGACTTTTAAATCTTGAATAACTTTATGGGATTGAATTGTAAATTTTTTTGCTTGTGCAATTGACTTTATATTCTTAATAATTCCTATTTCTTCGATTATACCTGTAAACATCTTAATCACCTTCATAAACCAGATTAATTTGCCGTTTCTCAAAATCCACACTTGAAATTCTCACACGAATTCTCGAACCAAATCCAAATTCTTTTTTGGAATGCCTGCCAATAAGCTTCATTTTTTTCTCATCAAAAAAATAAAAATCATCCACTAAATCTCTTAATCTGACTAACCCTTCAGAATTTAACTCATCAAGTTTTACATAAATTCCCCACGTAGTTACACCAGTTACAGTTCCTTCATAGACATCGCCAATCTTTTCATTAGTTAAAAACAAAAATGCAATTTGAGTGGATGCACGCTCGGCTTGTTGTGCGATAATTTCTCGTTGTGTAGAAATTTCTGATGCTGCCTGTGCTAATTCCACAAGGTAATTAATTCGTTCTTGCTTAGGCTTTTTCTGTAAATATTCTTTTAGAACTCGATGGATAAATAAATCGGGATAACGGCGTATAGGGGATGTAAATTGCGCATAATCTTTAAAGCCAAGGCCAAAATGACCAATGTTCTTCTCGGAATATTCAGCTTTTGACATCGCACGAATCATTAATTGATTTACAGTATTTTCAATTGGACTGCCCTTGAATTTCTGAAGTATCTCATTTAATTGCTTCGATGTCAAGTTCCTTTTATGTGTTTTTTTATTTGTGGAATTATCAATAAAATTAAGCACATTTTGCAATTTCTCATCATCAGGTAAATCGTGAATTCTATATATAAATGGCAAATTATTCAATAACTTATAATCTTTTGATAATTTTTTTAAATGTTCTGCAATCGTTTTATTTGTAATCAGCATAAATTCTTCAATCAGCTGTGTTGCGGGAGTGCTTTTTCTCTCAATAACTTTTAAAGGATATTTATTGTCATCGAGAATGAATTTATATTCAACGGTGCTAAAATCAACTCCACCGTTTCTAAATCTGTTTTCCCG
>DAOTPH010000219.1:0-2989 GCA_035451765.1 Bacteroidota bacterium
GCTTTTGCTATGAATTCTGCATTTCGCACTTTCCAATCAAGGCTTTTTATCTGGTCTGAAATAATCACTCCATTTATTGGAAACCGCTCTGGTAATGAAACTTCAAAAGGATAACCTTTTACTTGACTTGTTATAGGGCAGAACAATGCAAGCCCGACTTTCAAATTATATTCGTAAGGCGAGAGAACTATTGCAGGTCTCCTACCTTTTTGCTCGTGGCCGCTTTGAGGATTAAATTCGAGCCATACTATATCCCCACGGTCAGGAATATACTGCTTTTCTACCATATTTCCTTTCCAATTGGGGAATCTGTAGAAATTTCTTTATGCTGATTTTCTTTTGTAACTGCCTGTAATAAATTATTTAGATGATATTCCCTTGATTCAGTTGGAATAATTTCAATCATATTTTTTTTAAGAATAAGCTTGATTTTTGAACCTTCAGTAATATTTATTTGTGAGGCGATTGCTTGTGGTACTCTTATCGCAAGGCTATTTCCCCATTTTTTAACCCTTGTTTCCATTTTTTTGCCTGTATCTATATTGTATATACGAATAAAAAAACGTAAAAGTTAATAAATAATTGTTTTTTTAGTTATGTAGCAAATGCATCCCTGCTTTTGCATCGAGGTGTATGCAATACGCCCCTACAGTTCCATCGCAACAGAGGGCTTCAGCCCTCTGCGGAGGATAATTCCTCTACATATTCTGCAGCAGGATGGTGAAGCCAACATCCGTGGGGGTTCAAAATTTTGAACCCCATACAAAAAGAATAGACACTTCTATCGAACTAATACTTTCCAATCCTCAGAGCTTAAATCAGCAATTTCTATTGCTTGGATACATAATTTTTGAATAGATTGAGCAGATAAATTGACTTCAATATAATATCCATTTTTTAATTGTCTCGTCTCACGTAAAGAATTTTTCTGATCACTTATATATCTTGAAAAATTCTTTTTTATATTCTCAAAGATTTCTGAATTGATTTCTGAAATTACATTGAAGGTTGTCTCGAGTACATCTCTCCAACTTTTTACTTCATAAGATTTTCCTAACATTTTCAAAGAAAAAGGGATTTGTCCTGTCCTATCATTTTCATTATTTTCAAATGTTGAAATATTACCGAAGTATTTCCATATCTCCAATGCTTTTTTTGCTAAAAAGTCTGCCCTTTTCTCAATTTCTTCGTGGTTCCATTCAGGTATAGAGTTGAAATATTTATTCAATTCAAGATTACTATTTGCTAATTTTCTTTTTTTAGAATAAAAATCATCATTTGAAAGTTCTGAATTATATGCAGTTAAAGTTAAGTTTCCAATAGTATGTAAATATAGTTCATAAGTTTCATCCCAATTTTCACCAAGATGTGCTTTCCACCAATCTGTAAGATTTTGAGGCATTATGTGCTCAATTGTTAAATTTACAAAAGGTGGTAATTCTTTATGTCCAAAACTAGCTTCGATTGTTTCTAAAATCAGCTTTGTTTTTTCATTCCTTTCTGCACCACCATAAAATTTATTATCTTTGAATCTTTGATAGAATTCAGCATCTTTTGGATATCCTCGACTCTGTAAAATGTTCTTGAATTCGCTAACTACATCTTGATTATTACTCGTTTGAATAGATTTATACACCGAGGGAAATATTTTATTTAATTGGTTTGTTGGAACGTGACAAATGTATCTGCGAATTATATAATTTTCTAAGATATCTAATATTTCAATAAATTCGTGCCTTGTTAATCGATTTTCAGAGTAGTCGTTATAAAAATTCAATAATAAAGGATATGCTGTAGTTACTTCGATTCTATTTAATTTATCAAAACGTCGTTTAATTTCAGGATCGTTTTCTGTTTGCGGATCAATAAATTTCTTGTAATACTTAGAATATTTGTTTAATTCTGTAAGATATTCGATTGCATTATATTGATTTACGTTATCTTTTAATTCATCATACACATCAGATTGTCTTATAGAACTTCCTTCTCTCATCAAATAATGTCTAATAAACTCAGTTAAATTATCTTTTAATGCATTTTGCATTGGTTGCCACAATTTTTGGTAAATCTCATCCTGATTAGTGACATTAATATTCATAAAGAAATAATTCCTGATTAAGTCAGCTTGAGTCAAAGGTCGCCCCTTGGCATTTAAACTTTCAAAAACTAAATAAGGATTATCATCTGCATCAAGTACAATACTCACAATTGATAATTTGGATGTTATTATCATTTTCAATTTCTCCAAATTTATTGGAGTTTGAGTTAATTTTTTTTCAAAAAAATTATATGCTAATTTAATTCTATCATCAGCTGATATATTAAAATGAGTATTGTTTATATTTCCCTTGATTAATTCATTATATGTGTTTCTATCTCCCTGTGTTGGCAATAACTTGTAATGTTCAATACCATTTTTAAATTTATTTATTAACAAATTCTCATTAATTTCATCAGCTAATAGTTGATTATTATTTTCTTTTGCTTTATCCCTTAATAGCGTTAGAATAATAATAATTGTCGTTAATCTTTGCTGCCCATCTATTAATAGATATTTCATGATCCCTTCAGGTACTGAAATAGCGGGCATATTAACTATTGAACCTAAAAAGTGTGATCTTGGTGTTTCCATTTCATAAAGTTCAATAAGATCGTTCCATAAAGTTCTCCACTCTTTTTCTTGCCAACTATACGTTCTTTGAAATAATGGAATAACATATTGCTTTTCACCTTCAATAATTTGTTGTAATTTTGTTTCGCTTGCGTGCATAGTATTAATAATATTTTATAATAATTGTTACTTATATATTTTAGTAAAACTTAATTGTCAAAATATAAAAATAATAATTTCAAAATTAAATATTTTATAAAGAATATTGAATTTTAAGATATTCTTTTTGTCAAATAATTTATATGAGAATATCTTAAAATTTAATTTGTTTATTATATTTTTCTGGTGTTTGCAACACACCCGTATAATGAAACACCC
>DAOTPH010000220.1:0-2956 GCA_035451765.1 Bacteroidota bacterium
AGCGCAACAATGATTATTGAAATGATTAAAATCCACATTGATGTAGTCATATAGGGACCTTATTTATACACTTGCAATTACTATATTTTCAATGATATTCGCAACATCTTCACAGCGATCAACAGATTTTTCAAATATCTCATCGATTTCTTTCCATTTTATTATATAAATTGGATCTTTTTCGTGAAATAAGTTAATTAAAGCATTATTAAATATATGGTCTGCTTCATCTTCTAATTCTCTTATACGGATGCATTCTTTTTTGATGTTCTCATAATTTTTGATATTTCTTAGCCCTTTAAGTGCTATGGATATTGATTTGACAGATTCAACAAGGATTTCGGCAATTTTTTCAATTTCAGGACGCATATCATTTATCTCAAACATTACCATCCTTGCAAGAGCTCCATTGATGCAATCTACAATATCATCCATTCGTTTGATTAGGCGATGAATTTCAGTTCTGTCAATAGGTGTAATAAATGTACGATGCAGTGCCTCCATACATTTGTGTGTTATATCATCAAGTCTAATCTCATAATCATCAATTATTTTCAAATGTTCTTCAATTTTTCCATCTTCTTTAGCAAGTTGCAGAAGCTCTTGGCAGGCTTCCAAGCTCAGAGCAGCGTGCTGCTCGAAATAATCATAAAAAGCAAATTCTTGGGGGAGAATTTTATTAAACATATATAACCATAAATATTATTCTTAAATAGATATGATACAAATTATGAAAAAATAATTTAAGAAATCTTAACAATTTCTTAACAATTTTTTAACATATCTTAACTAATTCTTAATAATTTGGTGAGAGTAAGAGCAAAGGGAAATTTTAAAAATGTATAAAAAGGTGAAAAAAATATAAAAGAGGCAACTCTATAATTCTTATTTATGTTAATCAATTGTGGCTTATATGACTGTATTTCCTTTCTAAATTTTATACTTAATTATTTTAATTTACAAATTTACATAATGCATATTAATATCATAAAAGTGAGACTTTATATAATGCTGGCTTGTATTTTGGCTTTGGTATTGTTTTATGATTTGCTTTTGCAGATTCTATCCAAAGTTCTTTTGCTATTAATACTTCTTTTAATGCTTCCTCTTGTGTTTTCCCGAAAGCTGAACAATGTCGTAGATCTGGAATATCGGCAATATATCCCTCATCCTCATCGCTAAAAAAAATATTAATATGATAATCTCTCATTTTTCTTCTTCTCCTAATTCTAAATTATATTTTTCAATTAAAGTTAAAAATTGTTTTATTTGATACGGTTTTACTTCCCCTTCAACATTTTGTATATTGATAAGTTCAGATACACCGGTTCTTTTATAAATATAATGGCTCACACTATTCCCCATACTCTACTTTAAATAAATAATTTGAATGTGCGAAACTTTTGCGTTTTGGGGCGGGATTGGTGTATAATCTTATGAAGGTAATATCCGATATATGAATTGTATCTTTATTAAAATAGGTAAGCGAGTCAAGTACATTTTTTAGAATGCTTTTTTGCAAATATGGGCGATAATATACAGCATCGTTTGCAAGCCAATAGTTTGGGCGATATTTTTTCAAAAATTCATCCATTTTGCTTGTGCTTAAATATGGCGCAACTTTCCCATCAGTAATGCCATCCAAACTAAGCAGATCAATATCCTGACGCAAATAATATCTATCCTGAACTTCATAAGCAAGCAAAATAGAATTAGGTTCAGCAATATTATTGACATATTCAATCAAATTTTTTTCGGCAATTGTTTCGAAATCGAAATGATTATTCCATTGTTGAACAACATAAGCAGAAACTTTAATATATGGTATAAAAAATGTCAAAATCAAAAATAATGTAAGCATTATCCAATTATTTTCCCTGTATTTAGCAAATAGCTCTTCAATTTGCTTTGCAATTGCAACAATTACAAATGGAATTATAGGGACAATATAGCGTTCAACAGAATCGCTTACAGGTGATATAAATGTTATTGACACAAAATATGCCCCAGCAATTAAAAATGTAAGAATTGCAAAAAAGTTATCTTGAGAAGCTGTATCAAGGTTATTATTTTTCGATAAATTTTCCCGCAATAATTTATAATTATTATTGATTTGCCAAATTATCATAATTGCAAAAAGAAGCATAGGATAGGAAATAAGAGCAAAGATGCTTTCGACGGAAATGGATAAGCCCATAAAATGTTTTGCGGTTTCCTGCAAGGCAAATGCTCGGCAATAGGATGAATTCGATACCATTCCCGTTTTAGCATTTGAATAAGCAAAATATGAAGCTAAAGGAATAAGAGAAATAATGAATAAAATGGGAATTAGCAATCCGTGTTTTTTATTTTTCCAATTATTCAAAGTAAGCATAAATGCATCAACTATTACAATTGCAATCGCATCGGGGCGAGCAAGTGGAATCAACGCCCATAATAGGCAAAGCAAAATCAATACACCTGGTTTTTTATTGCCTGATATTATTTTTTTATTTATTATTAGAAGCCAACTTATTAATATTATCGTTAATGGCGTTTCATAACACATCAAGCTAGGCAATAGTGCATAATAAAGTAAAAATGCAAGACCGAATGCTGAACCCAGTTTTGAGTTCGATACATAAAGAAAGGATTTATAAGCGATATAACAAGCAAGCAATGTCAATAACAGGCAATAGATTTTGACTAATAATGTCGCATTTGAGAATAAAAAAGGTGGAGCAAGAATAATTGCCCAAAGCGGTGAGGTTGCACCTGACGAAAATTCGCCCGGATTATATGAAAAGAAATCAAGATGCGCTATATTTTTTGCATAAATGAAATAAATTGATGGGTCGCCTTGATAGGAATTAATTAAAATTAACCCTGCAATAAGGACATAAGCAAACGCAATTATTAAAAGTATATTTCCAGTGCTTTGATTTTCCCAAAATTTACGCCTCATCAATTACCTATT
>DAOTPH010000221.1:0-2945 GCA_035451765.1 Bacteroidota bacterium
AATGGTGGCTTTTCTTTTTGATAATCGCCAAAAATATAGAAATATCAAAATTGGAATAATTATCAATAAATAAAACATTTCGGGATTCGCAAAAGTTATTTTATTCATTTTGCATCAGGATTTTCTTGAACAGAAGTTATGTCCATTGGTCGTGTATAATTCACAAACTGTATTGCTTTATCCATTGAATTGATATTTTCATCTGGTAATGGAATGTACTTTGCAAATTTCACAAGGTCAGCTAATTCTAATATTTGCTTTAAATCCTTTTTTAATGATTCTGTTGATATTCTAGATTCAATCTCATCCAAAATATCGCTTGTAGTTTCCTCGAGAGCAGGAAAAGAATAACGGCGTTCAATATATAATCTTAATATTTCAGAAATCTCACTATGATATTTTTTAAATTCTCCTTTTTGCCAAAGTTTTTGCTCATCGAGCTTTCTTAAATCATTAAGTGCCTGAATGTGTGCGGGAATATCAGGATTATAAGCGCGTCTCGGTATAGGTGCTTTTTTATGTTTTTTATAATATTTATATCCAAAATAAGCAAGAGCAATTATTAAAAGTGGAATAAATACATACCAAAAATAATCCCAAAAAGATGTAGGAACCTTGAAAGGTGGTTTAATATCTTTTATTGGTTTTGCTGTGTCGATTGCAATACCGGAATATTTTATAAATAATCGATTTGTTGATAATGGATAAAGTGATGTATCATCCGGTTTTTTTAATAAAAAGGTTAAAGGTGGAATCTCAAATGTTCCCGTATCAAAAGATGTAATCGTAATATTTCGTTCGAGGAATAAAGAATCTTTGATTCTTGTTGTATCAATTTTTTCGATATTGATAAAAAGTAATTTATCGATACTATCGGGAATTGCAGGAAATTGTGCGATATAATTCTTTGGAATTTTTATTGAAATATTCAAATTTACGTGATCGCCGATCAATGCTTCATTTTGATTAAGCATTGCTTGAGGAAATATTTCCTGTGCTGAAAGCTTTAGATTATATAAAGCTATTATAAAAATAATTAAAACAATAAATGCAATGTTTTGCTTATTGAAATTTAATATTGTCTTCTCCATTCCCGTAATTTAAAAAATTGTTGCAAGGGTGCAATATATGAATCACCCGTAAATATTTTGATAGTATCAATATTCAATTTTTGTCTTAAATTGTCAATTGCTTTTTGTTTATTATTCCATAATTTTCTATACTCAGATCGAGTTTGATAAAGCGATGTATCAATCGTAAGAATTTGATTTGTCTCAGGGTCATAAATATCAATTAAGCCTAAATTTGGCAATTCTGCTTCCCGTTTATCATTGATTTGAATTGAGATTGTGTCGTGTCTTTTGCTTGTCACACTTAATGGTTTTTCATAATTATCATTTGCTAAAAAGTCGGACAGAATAAATACAATTGCTCGTTTTTTTATTGCATTGCTCAGGAATTCAAGAGCGTTTGATAAATTTGTGCCCTTATACTGCGGCTCAAAATCAATCAATTCTCGAATTATCCGCAAGATATGTGTTCTACCCTTTTTTGGTGGAATAAATTTTTCAACTTGCGAAGAAAATAATATTACGCCAATTTTATCATTATTTGCAATGGCGCTAAATGAAATCAATGCAGATATTTCAGTTATTAAATCCTTTTTCAATTGCGAGCGTGTCCCGAAAAATTCAGAACCGCTGACATCAATCATCAGAATTACTGTGAGTTCGCGTTCCTCGGCAAATACTTTGATAAATGGATGATTAAATCGCGCGGTAACGTTCCAATCAATCAAACGTATATCGTCGCCTGGCTGATATTCGCGCACTTCCGAAAAAGTCATTCCCCGCCCTTTAAACGCACTTTGATACTCACCTGCGAAGATATTACGACTCAATCCGCGGGTCTTTATCTCTATCTTACGTATTTTTTTGAATATCTCTTGTGTATCCATCTCACCTTATGGCACTTCGACATTATTTAATATCTCGCCTAATATGTCATCAGTAGTAATATTTTCAGCTTCTGCTTCATAAGACAACCCAATTCTATGACGCAATACGTCATTGCATAAATTGCGTATGTCCTCAGGGATAACATATCCACGTCGCTTAATGAATGCAAGAGCTTTTGCAGCCTCTGCTAAGTAAATTGAACCGCGAGGGGATGCACCAAATCGAATGAATGATTTAATCTTGCTCAATCTATAATCCTCAGGTTTGCGTGTTGCAAATACAATATCCAGAATATATCGTTCAATTTTTTCATCCATATAAACATCCTTGACTGCTTCTCTTGCGCGCAAAATATCAATCGGTTCAATTACAGGATTTGCTGTGGGGAAATTCTTTGACAAATTCATCTGCATTATCTCACGTTCTTCCTGCCTCTCGGGATAATTTATCATCACTTTCATCATAAATCTATCGACTTGAGCTTCAGGCAAAGGATAAGTTCCCTCTTGCTCTATCGGATTTTCCGTAGCAAGCACAAGAAACGGCTCTTCAAGTTTCAATGTATTATCGCCAATTGTTACCTGACGTTCCTGCATTGCTTCCAATAAAGCACTTTGCACTTTGGCGGGTGCGCGGTTTATTTCATCTGCTAATATAAAATTTGCAAAAATCGGTCCCAGACGCAATGTGAATTCCTCTTTTCTTTGATTATAAATCATTGTTCCTGTTAAATCGGCGGGAAGCAAATCGGGTGTAAATTGAATGCGGGAGAATTTTGCATTAATAGAACTCGCAAGCGTTTTGATTGCAAGGGTTTTTGCAAGACCTGGCACACCTTCGAGCAAAATATGTCCATTTGCGAGCAAACCAATAAGCATACGCTCAACCATTTGCTTTTGCCCGACAATTACTTTGCTGATTTCACGCTGAAGCAAGGTAATAATTTGACTTTCAGGTTCTATCTTTTCATTAATTTCACGGATATCC
>DAOTPH010000222.1:0-2932 GCA_035451765.1 Bacteroidota bacterium
TCTGTATCATTATAATTATCAAATAAAATATACTCGTAAGTAATCGGCATCTTTGATGTTCTATAATAATATTCAACGGCATCCATCAAATCAGCAATCGGATATTTTTCGTTAAGTGGTATAATTTGCGAACGCTTCTTATCAATTGCTGAATGAAGGGAAATTGCCAATTTTGTTGGTTTATTGATTTTTGCAAGGTCACGAATCCTGGGGGCAATTCCTACTGTGGAAATTGTAATATGTTTCCGCGATATTAATTCATATTCAGGGTTTGTCAATATCTCAAGCGATTTTCTTAGTTCCTTGAAATTTTGTAATGGCTCACCCATTCCCATAAAGACTAAATTTGTAATTTTTGTTTCCAAATATCGTTCAACTGCAAATACTTGCTCAATTATTTCGGATGCTTTTAAATTTCGTTTTAATCCCATTTTTCCTGTTGCACAAAATGAGCAATTTAGACCACACCCAACTTGTGAGGAAACGCATAGCGTTTGACGCAACATTTCACCTTTCCCTTCATCATACCAAGGTATAAGCACAGCTTCTATTAAATTATTATCTGCTAATGAAAATAAGAACTTAATTGAGCCATCATTTGAATAATGTGCATCTTTTATTTTAATTGACTGGATAACAAAATTATCATTTAGCTTATTTATCAATGGCTTGGGAATTGTCGAAATATTTGAAAAATCAGCGACTTTATTTTTAAAAATTGCTCTTTGAATTTGATTAAATCTAAATAGTGGCTCCCCGGAATCTGCAAGAAATTCCTTTAATTCAACGTCGCTAATATCTTTTATATTTCTTTTCAATTATTATTTGATGATTTATGTTAAAATAAACGAATAAGTTTATTAAAATTTTATATCGAAAAATAAACGAAATTATTAAAATAAAATGTGCTATTCAACTATACCAATATATAGATAGCATACACCATGAGTGAGTTTTTTGCAATAAATATCAGAAAATTTATCAGTTTCTTGCATAATTTTTACAAATTTGTCGCCTGCGGGAAAACGTTGAGTTGTATTTGGCAAATATGTGTATGCGGATTTATCTTTTGCAATCATTTTGCCAATTGTGGGAATGAATTTATTATAAAAATTATATGGAATCTTGAACCAATCATCAGGCTGCCCAAATTCAAGCACAAGCACTTTGCCTCCAGGCTTGACAACACGTGCCATCTCACTTAATCCTTTTTTTGGATTATCTACATTGCGGATACCAAAAGAAATGCTTGCAAGGTCGAAATAATTATCGGGGTAATTTAATGCCATTACATCGCCCGTTTCAAATTTTATTTTTTTGCCTTCCGTTGCTGCTTTTTGCTTGGCAATAGCCATCATATCTTCATTAAAATCCATCCCGATAACCTCGCTCTGCCCATTTAGCCGATTTGCAAATGCAATGGCAAGGTCCCCCGTTCCTGTTGCACAATCCAAAATTTTCATTCCATCCTGCAAATTTGCTTTATCTGCTGCAACTTTCCGCCACCTATGATGTATCCCAAGCGAAAGAATTGAATTCATTCTATCATAATCATTTGCTATGCGGGAAAACATTTTTTTAACTGCTTCGCTCATTTTTATTTATTTTTCAATATTATCATATAATTAACGTTTAAATAATATTTAAATTGAAATATTATGAAAGTTGGGAACATACAAATTGATTCAATCGATACAGGACAATTCGTTTTAGATGGCGGTTCAATGTTTGGTGTTATTCCGAAGACCCTATGGTCTAAAGTATATCATCCAGGTGATGAAAGAAATCGTATTCCGCTTGCTGCGCGACCACTTTTGCTTCAATTCGATAATTATAAAATACTTATTGATACAGGAAATGGAATAAAATACGATGAAAAAAAGATAGATATTTATAATTTTGATATTGATAAATCAAATCCTGATAATTACTTGAAGCGGTTTAACTTGACACGCAGCGATATCACTCACGTTATTCTAACTCATTTGCATTTCGACCATTGCGGTGGAGCTACAATTTTGCACAATGGCAAGCTTGAGCCTACTTTCCCAAATGCTAAATATTACGTTCAGAAAGAGCAATTTGAACACGGACTTAATCCAACCGAAAAAGATGCGGGTTCATTTTTCAAAGATAATTATGTGCCTCTACAAGAATTTGGAATGCTTGAATTATTGGAAGGTGATGGCGAACTATTTCCTAATATTTCAATAATCACGACAAAGGGACACACACCATCGATGCAAATGGTTAAAATAACCAGTTCCGATGAAACTTTGCTATATGTTTCCGACCTAATTCCGACTAGCAGCTATCTTCGATATACTTATATCCCCGCATTTGATAATCATCCATTAATTACACTCGAAGAAAAGAAGAAATTCTTACCTAAAATTTTTGATGAGGGTTGGATAGTTGTTCTTGAACACGATATGAAATATCAAGCTTGCACAATAAAGCCCGACGATAAAGGCAAAGGCTTTGTCGTGGATAAAGAAGTAGTGATAACTGAATAGGAAAA
Source organism: Bacteroidota bacterium (assembly GCA_035451765.1). Taxonomy (GTDB): domain Bacteria; phylum Bacteroidota; class Ignavibacteria; order Kapaibacteriales; family UBA2268; genus UBA2268. The sequence goes on from DAOTPH010000222.1 coordinate 2,522, forward strand.
GCATATATATGATAAATGAAATTTCTATAAGAACGCATTCGCACACCGATATTATTGATATTACCCAATATGTGCAAAATGTTGTAGCGTCAGCAAATATCAAAGAAGGGACTTGTATTATTTATGTTCCGCATACAACTTGCGGGATATTTATTAATGAAGATGCAGACCCATCGGTTGTTCAGGATATTGAGAATACTCTCGAGCGACTTGTGCCGTGGCAAGCTCACTATTCGCATATTGAGGGGAATTCAGCTGCCCATATAAAATCGGTTTTGGTTGGTACTCATCAAATTGTGATTATTGAAAATAATCATCTTTTGCTTGGCACCTGGCAAGGTATATTCTTAGCAGAATTCGATGGACCCCGCACACGGAGAGTGATTGTCAAAATAATAAGTGATAAAATTT
>DAOTPH010000223.1:0-2922 GCA_035451765.1 Bacteroidota bacterium
TGTTTTTTTATAAATAGTAAGTTGATGTTCTTTCTATTAAATTTCTAATTATTTGTTAACTATTGATTTCGCTTCCTGATAACGACGCTCTACTTCATTCCAATTTATAACATTCCAGAAGTTTTCTACATATTCATTTCGGCGATTTTGATACTTTAGATAATATGCATGCTCCCAAACATCAATTAAAAGCAGTGGTAATCCTTTTTGGGCAACAATATCCATCAACGGGTTATTTTGATTTGGTGTGGATGAAACAAATAATTCCCCTTCTTTATCCATACAGAGCCATGCCCAGCCACTACCAAATCTATTTATTGCAGCATCGCCAAATATTTTTTTGAATTCTTCAAAACTTCCATAAGTTTTAATAATAGCTTCTTTTGATTCACCGATAGGTTCTTTTGTGCTATTTGGTGTCAAAATTTTCCAATATAGCAAGTGATTGAAATAACCACCACCATTATTTTTTACTGCGTCAGAATATTTGCTAATATTCTTGAAAATTTCCATAATTGAAATCTTTGTAGCATTTTCTGCTTCGACTGCTGCATTGAATTTTTCAGTATAAGTTTTGTGATGCTTGTTATAGTGAACATCCATTGTAGTGGTATCAATATAAGGCTCAAGCGCTGATTTATCAAATGCCAAAGGCTCTTGAACAAATGGAAATTGCAATGAGTTTTCTGATAATTTTGTTAAATCAACTTCAATTATACCGAGAGAATGTTCCGAATTAGCCATTTTTATTCTCCATATTTAATTGTATATAAATTATTTGTTAGTATAAACGAAATATAATATTCAAAATTGTTATTCTAAAAAATTTATTTAATTTGAAAATTTATATATAACAAAATTATTAATTATGAAAAAATACTTCATACTTTTATTAATTTTTCTTTTTGCAAATTTACATCTATATTCTCAATCAGCAATTCCTTCTCAATTATCAGGCAATGTTTCAATTGAAGCTCAAACTTATAAAAATGATTCCCTCATAAATGCACCATCTACTCCCGAGCAAATTTTATCGAATTCATATCTAAATTTGAATTATATAATTGGTAATTTTGAACTTGCTGCGCGTTTTGAAGCATATCTCAATCCAATTCTTGGAATTGATTCTCGATATAAAGGTAGCGGCATTCCTTATAAAAATATAACTTACCATGGTGATAAATTTGAAGTTAGTGCGGGCAATTTTTATGAGCAATTTGGCAGTGGACTTATTCTGCGTTCATATTGGGATCCAGTGCTTGGTATTGATAACTCACTAGAAGGCGCACGATTTGTAGTCCGTCCAGTTAAAGGAATTGATGCACGTGTTATGATTGGCAAAATGAGAAATTTTTGGACAACATCAAATTCAATTCTCCGAGCGGCTAATATTGATATGAATTTTGCTGATTTATTCGAAAATGCATTTTCTAATAATTGGAATGTCACTTTTGGCGCTTCTTTGGCAAGCAAATTCGAAGCAGACGATAATCCTAACCTAATTCTACCACAAAATGAGCTTGCATATTCTTTGCGAGCAGGTTTATATAGCCCGCATTTTTCAATAGATGGAGAGTTTGGATATACTTTTAATCATCCGGAAGCTGTAAACAATTTTACTTATAATGATGGAAACGGTGTAATTTTGAATATGAGCTACTACGGCAAAGGTTTCGGCACAAGTTTATCACTTCATCGGGTTGATAATATGGATCTCCGGGCGCAACGAGATGCACGCTCAACGCAACTTACACAAAATTTTATTCCTCCGCTGACAAAGCAACATTTTTTCTCTCGCTACACTATTTTCCCATATTCTACACAATTAAATGGTGAAGCGGGGTTGCAATATGATTTCAATTATCATTTATCTGAAGGGTCATTTCTTGGCGGAAAAGATGGTGCAGATTTTAGCTTAAATTTATCGAGAATTAATTCAATCAGAAAAAACCAAATTGATAAATATACATATAAAGCTAATTTTTTTGAAATCGCCGACACATTGCTTTTTCAAGATATAAATTTTGATTATACTCGATATATTGGCTCAAACGCAGAAATTGTTTTACGTTATGCTAATGTTATAAATAATAAAGATTTTTTATTTTTTAGTGGTGCACCACACTATGGGAAAATTTTTGTTAATATTTTAGGTCTAGAAGGAACATACAGATTTACAAATGATTTTGCTTTGCATTCAAAGATTGAACATCTATGGCAAACACAAGATTCAACACTTCACGAAGCAGATAATGAAAATGGAAATTGGCTTTCAGGATTGATTGAAACAACGTTTTGGGGTTCGCTTATGACCTCTATTGCTTTGGATTGGAACTATGGCAATGCCTTCGATGACCATAAATTGCTTTTTTATACTGTTAATGTTGCATATTTGATGGGTGGTAATCGATTTTCTTTAAGTTACGGCAGAAATCCTGGCGGCATTATCTGCGTTGGTGGAATTTGCCGAACGGTTCCCGCAACAAATGGATTTTATTTATCTTTGACAAGCTCGTTTTAAGCGATATTATTTAATAATTATCTCATTTTGGCATAAATATTGTATTTATCTTTACTATGCGATTTAAAAAGATAAAAATATTATCATTCATAATTTTCTTTCTTTTGATTGCTTTTAGTAATTCTAAAGCAGCGATAATCCATATTGAGCGAAATGATGTAGATAGCGCTCGGGCGGGATTTATAACAGCTGGATTTACTTTTTCAATTGATATTAGAATAGATAGCTTGGATAAATTTAATGGAGTATCTTTTGAATTAAATTGGGACCGACCCGCTTTTATTTTCTTTTCAGAGTGGCAAATTGGAGATATTGGCGATAAATCTCAAGCTTATGTCGAAAAATATCCGGGCAAAATCATTGTCGCTGTTTCAAATGGTTTACCTCTTATCGAATCCCAA
>DAOTPH010000224.1:0-2918 GCA_035451765.1 Bacteroidota bacterium
CAAACGAAATCACAAGGAAAATGTTGACATCATTAAAAACGAAATTGAATATAATGGCGTTAGCGTTATTATTTCACGCCGTGAATGTATTGTTGCAATTGATGATATTCGTGAAATGAAAAAAGAATTAGAATTACAATCATTATAAAGGTGAAGTGAATTATGAAAAAAGATATAATTATAGCTGGTGTAGGCGGGCAAGGTATTATTTCTATTGCATCCGCAATTGGGTTTGCTTCGATTGAAGCAGGATTATTTTTTAAGCAAAACGAAGTCCACGGTATGAGCCAACGGGGTGGAGAAGTTGTCAGCCATTTTAGGATTTCAGATAGACCGATTTTTTCCGATTTAATTCCTGAGGGCGAAGCTGATTTAATTATTAGTATGGAACCTCTCGAAACCCTTAGATATGTTAATTTTTTATCACCTGATGGTTGGATTATTGCTAATAATAATCCATTTGTGAATATGCCTAATTATCCTGATAAAAATTTAATCCTTGAAAATTTGGAAAATTTCAAAAATTCTATTATACTTAATGCTGATGAGATTGCTCGGAAACTTGGCAATTCTAAGGCAACTAATATGGTCTTGCTTGGTGCTGCTTCCCCATTCATAGGTATTGATTTTGAAATATTGAAAAATAGTATTCGTACAATTTTTGCCCGTAAGGGTGATAAAGTAATTGATTTAAATATTCAAGCAATGGAAAAGGGAAGGGAATTTGCATTGCAAAAGGTATAATTTTATAAATTAGCAAGAATTCTAATAGATTTTTTTTATCTATATTTTCTTAAAAATTTGTTATTTTTGTAAGAAATAAGAAGAGATTATTGTGAAGAAAAACTTGCTTCTTGTTTCCTTATTAATATTTTCATATAATTTTTGCCAAGCGCAAAAAGATCTCGAAATTGGGAGAGAATTTGGAATTTTTACTTCAAAAAATCTCTCAGGGTTTGCCAAACCACTGTTTACTACTATAAGCCAAAGTTTGAATAGCAATTTATGGACAGTATCTAATTATAATAATGGGTGGAGCTTTGGATTGGATTTTGCTGTGATGGGTATGTATATTCCTAATTCACAAAAAACTTATAATGCAGAGCTCCCGGGAAGTTTTGGCAATACAAATGTTGTAATTACTGCTCAAAAACGTGGTCAAGAAATTATTTTAAATCCAAAAGGTACAGTACCTGAGCCTACGCTTTATGGTGGTATCTCAACACCCGTTTTTGCGGCGCCTCAGAATAATTTTCCACCGGATTCCTTCTATAAAACTGTAGCATTTGTCGAAGGAAATAATATAAATTTTATGTCCGGTTTGCCAATTGTTCAAGCTTTTTTAGGACTTCCAACCAGAACTCAATTGAGATTTAGATTTCTTACTATTCCTAACACTAATGTGGCTTTGACTTATTTTACAGTTGCACTAAATCAAAATATTGATAGAATTTTTAATCCATCAAAAGATCCCTTTTCTCCCTATTCTTTTGCAATGCATCTTGCATATCATTCAATAAATCGTAATCCAGGCATCAATGTGCAATCATATTCGATTGGTCCGAGCTTCTCAGCTGTATATTCCTCAGGAATAGGATTTTATCTTGGAGCTCAATATGAAAATTTAACAGGAACGATTAAGGCAGTACGAAAAAATTCAAATTTAGATGAGATTGTAAATAATCCTTACGAAGAGGTTAGAATGGGATTACCATTAGATGTAAAAGTGGGGACATTTACAAATTATAGAGTTCTTGGTGGAATTTCAGCGAGATTTGGATTTGTCGAGCTCCATACTGATATTGCTTATGCATCGCAACCTGAAGTGTCTGCGGGGATTTCACTTTGGTTGTTCGATACAGGAGAGCGAGTCAAAATCAAGGAAAAAATCAAAATACCTGAAAAAGTAATTATTGATAATCCTTATATTTCATATTTTAAATCAAAACCGATACAAACAATTATTCCTCCATATATTTCTAAATTGATAAAACCATTAACAATACATTTATCTATCACGAATGATGAAGGTTCTCCAATTGATACAATTTTTATTGAGTCTTACCGCTCGCGACAATTGAGACCTTTTCTTACATATGTTTTCTTTGATGATAATTCCTCAGTTATACCTTTAAGATATGTTCAATTCTCAAAAGAACAAGCTGATAAATTTTCGATTAGGGATTTGCTTGGAAGAAACTCCCTTGAATCATATTACTATATACTAAATATACTTGGGCAAAGGTTGAAAGAAAATCAAAATGCTACGATTACTATCACGGGTTGCAACTCAAATCAAGGAAAAGAACGAAATAATAAAAAATTATCTGCGCAAAGAGCAAATGCCATAAAAGATTATCTGGTAAATATATGGGAAATTGAGCCCACAAGAATTAAGACAATTGCACGAAACTTACCTGAAAAACCATCTAACCAAAAAGATCCAGACGCAATCGCAGAAAATCGTAGAGTTGAAATAACTTCTGATACTTGGGAAATAGTAGCTCCCATTGTTATAGATGATACTTTAAGATTTGTAACACCCGGAGAGGTTATAATTAAAAGTAGGGTAGAAAGTGAATCTCCAATAAAATCTTGGGAATTAATTGCAAATTCGGGGAATGAAAATATAGCTTATTTTAGTGGAAAAGAAAAATTGCAAGATCAATTTTCATTAAACTTCGCAAATAGCGAATACTTAAAATCTAAATTGAAAGAAGATTTGCAAGCATATATGCGAGTGGAAAATCCCGAAGAAACCTCTGTCTCGGATTTAGTAAAAGTTCCTGTAAAGATTGTTCCAAAAGATTCAAGTATAAATATTTATAACTTAATCTTATTCGATTTCAATAGGTCTGATTTGAATTCAACGAATAGGAGGATTGCAGAATTTATTGATAACGATATAAGTGATGATG
>DAOTPH010000225.1:0-2915 GCA_035451765.1 Bacteroidota bacterium
CATAGGATAGATTCCTCGCTATGCTCGGAATGACAAGGAAAATGTAGGGTTCAAGATTTTGAACCCCCGACAATAATGTGGCTGAAGAATTCTTGCAGGTGGCCAAAGCCACCTGTTGCAATGGATCTATGCAACAGAGGGCTTCAGCCCTCTGCATATTGAACAAAGGGTGGACTACCGCTTGTTCAGATCTCTGGATTCCTTACGACTGAAATCGTGGGTTCAATATAGGGGTTGTCATTCAGAACGAAGTGAAGAATCCACTGCCCCATAGGATAGATTCCTCGCTATGCTCGGAATGACAAGGAAAATGTAGGGGTTCAAGATTTTTAACCCCCGACAAGTGCTTCGTTTGGAATGACAGTTTTATTTTTTACACATAATATTACATCAAATTTTATAATTTGCACTTTCTATAAATTTAATTTTTATTTTTAAAATAATTTTAGGAGAAAATAATTATGGACTCAACAATTTATGATGTTTGGGCGCGGGAAATACTTGATTCCCGTGGGAACCCAACAGTCGAATGCGAAGTAACACTCGAAGATGGATCTTATGGTCTTGCAGCAGTACCATCGGGGGCAAGCACGGGAGAAAACGAAGCAATTGAGCTAAGAGATAACGATCCAAAACGCTATAACGGTAAAGGTGTTCTTCGTGCAGTAGACAACATCAATGAGACTATTGCAAATCAAATTGAGGGACTTGATGCTCTTGACCAATTCCAGATTGATAGCTTAATGCTCGATTTGGATGGGACAGATAACAAATCACGACTTGGCGCAAATGCAATTCTAGCTGTATCGCTTGCCACAGCAAAAGCTGCAGCAAATTATCTTGGGATACCACTTTTTAGATATTTAGGTGGTATTGGCTCACGATTTTTACCATTACCGATGATGAACATATTGAATGGAGGCAAACACGCTGATAATAATTTGGACTTCCAAGAATTTATGATTGCACCTGTCGGGGCGGACACTTTTTCGGACGCTTTACGAATGGGGACGGAAGTATACCACTCATTGAAAAATGTATTAAAATCAAAAAATTACAGCACTGCAATTGGCGATGAAGGTGGATTTGCTCCAATGCTGAAATCTAATGAAGAAGCATTGGAAACCATTTTGTCTGCAATTGAAAAAGCAGGTTATAAACCCTATGATGATTTTATGCTTGCTTTGGATGTGGCATCAAGCGAAATGTATGAAGATGGGAAATATAAAATGTTCAAGTCCAGCCAGGAACTACTTACCGCTGAGGAATTGATTGATTGGTATATTGAGTTGGTTGATAAATATCCTATATACTCGATTGAGGACGGGCTTGGCGAAAATGATTGGGAAGGCTGGAAATTGATGACTGAAAAATTAGGCAAACGCATTCAACTTATTGGCGATGACCTTTTTGTCACAAATATTGAATATTTATCGCGTGGTATAGAAGAAAATGTTGCAAATTCAATATTGATAAAATTAAATCAAATTGGAACATTAACTGAAACTATCGAAACAATAGTATTGGCAAAATCTAACGGTTATACTACAATTGTTTCGCATCGCTCGGGAGAAACAGATGATACATCTATTGCTGACTTATCAGTTGCATTAAATACAAAGCAAATCAAAACAGGTGCACCAGCTCGTATTGACCGCGTTGCAAAGTATAATCAGTTATTAAGAATTGAAGAAACACTTGATGATGCAGCCATTTATGCTGGCCTAGAATTTAAAGAAAGACATTTATTTGGAATATAATTCAAAGGGTAAAGGGTGAAGTGTAAAGTGTAAAAGGTGAAGGGTGAGGGATTAAAAGGTTAAAACTTGAAATTTAAGAGGAAGGAAGAATAATTTTGCTTGATAATCCTGGACTCTCTCGGAAAGGTAGAATATGGTATTAACATAGGCTGTACTATGATTATATGCATATACTGCCTTTCTCTGAGTGTGTAAATCGGGTCCCCAACCATGTTTTGATAAATAATTAGCAGCAGAAAAAATAGCATCATCAATATTGTAAAGATCAATTTTACCATCATCATTGCCATCAATAGCCCATTTTGCATAAGAGGATGGTAAAAATTGAGATATACCAAAAGCTCCTGCATAAGAACCTTTGATTTCGGTCGTTCTATATGGCAATTTATTCTGCAAATGATATAAAGTCACCAGCTCATTAAGTGCCATATTTGCCTTTGATTTTGAACGCACGATAAGCAATTTTTTCAATTCTGCTGATTCTTCTTTATCAAGATTATATTTATTTTTTAATCTCTTAAAATTATAATCAATGAATTGAGGTTCATCGACTAATGCCTGATTAAAATATACATTTGCTATATAATGATTGCCAAGGTAATTGCCGAACTTTGTTTCAACCCACAGCAAGGAAGCCACGATAATTTTAGGGATAGAAAACCGCTGTTCCATCCGGTCAAAAATTTCGTAATTTTCATGAACAAATTTAGTTATCTGCAATGTAGAAAATTCATTCGCAAATTGAGAAAGTATTTTATTTGTGTCAGGCTGAAGAGATGTATCTTTTTTAGCGAGGGAAACGTTTAATTGCACATATTTTTCATTGAAATAAATCGATGAATCGCTCAATAATTGATGAATATAGGCAGAATCAACACCTTTTTTTATTAGCTTGTGAATTACGGGTTTGAAAAACTCATATTTTTCATCCACGCCCGTAAGTTTCAGTGTTGAAAGTGCGAACTTATTAGTAGATATTACTGCTGATGAAAGCATCAATAGCAATAGAATAAAAAACACCAATATATTTCGCAAATTTTTCATCACATATATAGACTATTAAAAGAAAAAAAAGTTTTATTTTAATTAAAAAATTTATTTAATAATTTGATGTTGATTGTAAGTATAAAATTTGATAAAACGCATTATAAGTTC
>DAOTPH010000226.1:0-2852 GCA_035451765.1 Bacteroidota bacterium
GCAAATGATCTCCCAATGCTTGCTAGTATGGGATCAATTAAAGATGCGAGGAAATTTCCAACAAAAAAAATACAAACAAAAAATAAAAGTAAAACGGCAAAAAAGACGATATATCCTATAATCGGATGTGAAATCAATGCGTCCATTCTATCTTGAAATGGAATTTTATTCTTGGAAATATGAATTACATTATTTGCTAATTCCGTTGCATAACTATGCCTTATTTGTGAGATAAACTCAAAAGGCTCTTGATTTAATTGCTGAGTGATTTTGTCTTCAAGTTCATTAATTATTTTATTTATTTGTGGATGTGAAAATTTTGGAATATTAGTGGGGTTTTCAATTGCTTTAATTGCGTAAAAGCGAGGATTGTAATAAACGTTGATATTTGTTTCGGTGATTACTTGTTCTAGCTCTCTTATATGTTGTTCAATATCCTGACTGTATTGAAATGGTTTTGCGTATGGAGGGGACAATTCTAATGAATTTTCAATCAAATTAACTAATTCCTGAATTCCATTACCGCTACGAGCAGTTAGAGAAATAGTTAGGCAACCCAATTCTTTAGAAAGAATTGTCTTATTAATTATAATACCTCTTTTCTGTGCTTCATCTTGAAAGTTAAGGCATATTATCACAGGAATTCCTAAATCAAGTAGTTCCACAGTGAGTTTTAATCCACGTACAAGATTCGTCGAATCAATAATATTGATAATGAGATCTATTTTATTATTTAATAAGTAATTAATTGCGATTTTCTCGCTAAATTGGCTCGAAGAAAGGGATTGTATGCCAGGTAAATCTACAATTTTGATTTTTTTATTTTTAATTTTTGTCTCAGCTTCGGTAACTTCAAAAGTTGCATCGTAGCCGTGGCTTTTCATATCAGTTAAAAGTCTGAAGATTGTACTTTTTCCAGATTGCGGAGGCCCGATAATTGCAATTGTTTTTCCGAAAGTATCAGATCGATTGCTAATATTGTGAATTTGTAAATTATTATATTGATTTTTCATTACAGGACTCGACAATAATTTTATCAGCAATTCCTTGTCCTATTGCAAATTTTTCATTTCCCTCTTTCAGCTTTTGAATAAGAATAGGTCCAAATCGTGCACCTTTTAATTTTATAATATATTCAGTTATATAAAGGTCTAGATTGCTAAGTTGCTTTTTTATTTCAATACCAGATTTGATCTCAGTAATTTTTAATGGAACATTTTCAGGAGCTTGTAACAATGTCATTATTAATTATGACGAATTTGATAGTTAGTTAATTCTAATAATACAAAATTACGCATAAAATAGAAATAAATATATTATAAGGCATCTCATTATTGCAAGACTATAGAAAAGCACACTGACTTTCGTTGTGGTTTCAAGTACGATAATTATACAATAAAGTTCTGTTTTTTTTCAATTTCAAAATTATTTATTCGTTTAATTATAATTATAAATTTTTTTTGTTATGGAAAATCTACCTTATATTCCGTTATGGGCGGGGATTCCTTTTGTGCTAATGCTGGGAGCTATTGCAGTGCTTCCACTTGCAACTCCAAAATTTTGGGAATCCAATCGCAATAAATTAATTGTCTCGCTTGTATTAGGTATTCCAACAGCCATTTGGATGCTATCGAATGGACTAACAACAGAGCTCGAACGTACAATTGTGTTTGATTATCTACCGTTTGTTGTTTTACTAGGGTCGTTATTTGTAATTACAGGAGGTATACATATTTCAGGGGATATAGAAGCAACACCTCGAAATAATACTATTCTACTTGCAATCGGTGCTGTGCTTGCATCTATAATGGGAACGACAGGAGCGGCAATGCTGCTAATTCGTCTATTTTTGAAAATCAATTCTGAGAGGAAAAGAAAGACACACTCGGTTCTATTTTTTATAGCTATAATTGCAAATGCAGGGGGATTATTAACTCCACTTGGCGATCCACCGTTATTTGTGCTTTATTTACGAGGTGTACCATTTACGTGGTTTTTGCATTTATTTCCTGAATGGCTTGTTACGAATTTGCTTTTATTAACAATTTACTATATAATTGATTCTTTACAATATAAAAAAGAAAATCCCGAAGATATTGCTTTCGATAGATCTAATATTCAAAAAATTAGAATTAAGGGAAGTTTAAATTTTGTTTGGTTGATTGGGGTTGTGTTATCTGTTGCTTTAATAAACCCATTGACAATTCCATCCCTCGAGAATTCTGATAAAGCAACACTCGTACGTGTAGTAATTATGTTGACTCTTGCGGTGTGTTCGCTGATTTTCACTAAAAAAGAAGTACATCAAAATAATGAATTCACGTGGAGTCCTATAATTGAAGTAGCATATTTATTTTTAGGAATATTTATAACAATGGTACCCGTTTTGGTATATGTAGAAAGCAATGCTGCGACAATAGGAATAAATCATCCCATACAATTTTATTATTTTACAGGGGCATTAAGTTCATTTCTTGATAATACTCCAACAGCATTGACATTTTATTCACTGGCGCTTGGTTTGGTTGAGCATTCACCACAATTATTTGCTCATCTTCCAATGATAGCAAATATCCCAACGAATTATCTTGCTGCAATATCAACAAGTGCTGTATTTTTCGGTTCAATGACTTATATTGCTAATGGGCCTAATTTTATGGTGAAATCTATTGCAGAAGAGCAGAAAGTTCCGATGCCACATTTCTTTGCATATATGTATAAATTTTCATTAATTGTTCTTTTGCCAATCTTTATAATCGTTCAACTGCTTTTTATTCATTAATAACATAAATTTAAAGGAAATTTTATTAAATTTGTAGTTTTGTAATTTTCAAATTTCATAAATAAATAAA
>DAOTPH010000227.1:0-2821 GCA_035451765.1 Bacteroidota bacterium
AAAATATAATTATAATGTGATTACAGAGATCTCCATTATTGGAAGACTAGGAAAACGCGTGACTCCCGACGGCACCGTCCGCAATGTCTGGGGGCTTGATGTGGGATACTGGGAAAGCAAAGATGAGAAAACTAAACTTGATGATGAAATTCAAGCAAAAATCGATAAAGGTTATCCACTGAATAATATTTTGTTCGAGGATGGCTCGACCGCTGTGCTTTTCCAAAATGGTAGCGAGGTAGCAAGCTGCAAAATACGCGACCCCGAAGCACTCGATAAGTTGCTCAATCAATTTTTTTCTTATAAAAGTGAGGTTGTTAATCAATTTGAAACTGCTATCGAACATTTCAAAGCTGATATCCCTATAATTACAAAAATATTGCGTGAGAAAATTGACAGCGCCCGCCAAAATAATCCCGCCTTTATCCAAGCGCAAAATGAATTCTGGGAACTTTGCCAAAAAGAAATTAATCCCGATATTTCTCTTGAAGATATCCGCGAAATGATGATTCAGCATATTTTAACAAGCGATATTTTTAATCGTATTTTCGATGACCCGAGCTTCCACCAACATAATACAATTGCTGCTGAATTGGAAAAATTGATTTCTGTACTGTTCGATTATTCTGCTCGCCGAAATCTTTTAGATAGTATTGCTCATTATTATGAAGCAATTAACGCTACAGCTGCGGGAATTAACGACCACCACGAAAAACAAAAGTTCCTTAAAGTTGTTTATGAAAATTTCTATAAAGTTTATAATCCAAAAGCTGCCGATAAACTTGGTGTGGTTTATACACCAAATGAAATTGTGCAGTTTATGGTTAGCGGTGCTGATAAACTTCTTTTCAAGCACTTCGGGAAAAGCCTAGCAGACCCTAACGTGGATATTTTGGACCCCGCAACAGGCACAGGCACTTTTATTTGCGAGATAATCGAAAATGCAATTCCCGCCCATCAACTTGAATATAAATATACCCAAGAAATTCATGCCAATGAGGTTGCCATTTTGCCCTATTATATCGCAAATTTAAATATTGAATATACCTTTAAGCAAAAAATGAATTATTATTGCGAATTCCCAAATCTTTGCTTTGTGGATACGCTTGATAATATTGGCGGTCTCAATTATAAAGGGCAGTCTATGCATACAACACTTGGATTGACTCACGAAAATGCTTTGCGTATTCAACGGCAAAATGAAAAGAAAATATCTGTCATTATTGGCAATCCGCCGTATAATGCAAATCAAATGAACGAAAATGAAAATAATAAAAATCGCTCATATCTCGAAATTGATAAAAGAATTAAAGAAACATTCGTTCACGAAAGCACAGCACAAAAAACAAAAATGTATGATATGTATGCACGATTTTATCGCTGGGCAATGGATAGAATTGGCGATGATGGAATTATTGCTTTTATTACAAATCGCTCATTTATTGACAGCCGCACTTTTGATGGATTTCGGAAAACTATTGAGAAGGAATTTGATTATGCTTATATTATAGATTTGGGCGGAAATATACGTGCAAATAATAAAAATGACTTAGGGAATGTTTTTGACATTATGGTTGGTGTAGCAATTATGTTTTTGGTTAAAGAAAGAGATATACATAAATGCAGAATAAAATATTATAAAATTGAAGGGAATAAAAAGGAAGATAAATTAGAAAAATTAAAATATTATAGTAATATTAATTTAAATAATATTCCATTTGAAAATATTAAGCCTGATGCACAAGGGAATTGGTTTGAATTACAAGATAATGATTGGATGCAGCTAATTCCTACAATCGATAAAATAAATAAATTATCAAATAAATTAAAAAATAAAAATGTATTATTTCAATACTATTCAAATGGATGTGTTACAGCACGTGATGAATGGGTTTATGATTTTGATAAATTAAATTTAGAGAATAAAGTCAATTACTTCTTAAATGAATATAATTATTTAGTTGATTTATGGAAAAATAAAGTATTAAATGAAAAATTATCTTTTGAAAGTACCGATGATAAAATAAAAAAAGCAGCCGATTTTGTTTTCGGAAATAATACTACTATAAAATGGAGTGGCAGATTATTCAGAGACAAGCTAACAAAATTCAGAAAAACGACAATTGATACTAAATTGATAATAACTAGTCATTATCGCCCATTTAGCTTAAGATATATTTATTATGATTATATACCAATCGACATACACGGTCAATTTAAATATTTTTTCTATAAGGAGAAACAGAATTCATTTATTACTTATAATGGGCCAAATAGTATTAATTTTGATTGCTTAGCTTCAAAATTTATTGTGGATTTTGGTTTATTCAATGGTGATACTCAATGTCTTCCTCTTTATACTTACGATTCCGATGGCAACCGACACGATAATATCACTGATTGGGGACTGGCACAATTTCGCGAGCATTATACCGACCCGACAATTGAAAAAGAAGATATTTTCCATTATGTTTATGGTGTTTTGCACAATCCCGCATACCGCAAGAAATATGAATTGAATTTGAAGCGTGAATTTCCACGCATCCCATTTTATATAGATTTTTGGCAGTGGGCAAACTGGGGACAGGAGCTGATGGATTTGCATATCAATTTTGAGGAAGCCGAGCCTTACGGATTAAAGCGGCACGATATCGAATGGCATTTCGACCGTTTGCCAAAAGCAAAATTGCGTGCTGATAAAGAAGCGGGCAATATAGAATTGGATGAGCAAACGTATTTGAGTGGCGTTCCAAAAATTGCTTGGGAATATAAGCTGGGCAATCGCAGCGCATTGGAATGGATGTTGGACCAATACAAAGAA
>DAOTPH010000228.1:0-582 GCA_035451765.1 Bacteroidota bacterium
TGAAGAAATTGAAGAAGAATTGAGATTTTTGCTCTTACCAAAAGATCCAAATGACCAAAAGAATTGCTTTGTTGAAATTCGAGCTGGATCTGGTGGCGAGGAGGCAGCAATTTTTGCAGGGGATTTATTTAAAATGTATCAGCGATATGCTGATATAAAAAATTTCAAATTGGACATAATTGATTTTAATGAGAGCGAAAAGGGAGGATTTAAAGAAATTATATTTCAATTATCGGGCGAGGATGCTTATGGAACAATGAAATACGAAAGCGGCGTACATCGGGTGCAACGTGTTCCTGAAACTGAAGCCAACGGCAGATTGCATACAAGTGCAGCGACTGTAGCAGTTTTGCCTGAAGTTGATGATGTGGAAATAGATATTAAGGAAGAAGATTTGCGGATTGATATATATCGTTCGGGCGGTGCAGGTGGCCAAAATGTTAATAAAGTGGAAACAGCAGTGAGAATGACCCACATTCCAACAGGAATTGTTGTAACTTGCCAAGATGAACGCTCTCAATTGAAAAATCGCGAAAAGGCAATGAAAGTACTAAAAGCACGACTTTATGAATTGGAATCTTC
>DAOTPH010000228.1:592-2807 GCA_035451765.1 Bacteroidota bacterium
AAGCAGAAGGAGGAAATTTCACAAAATCGCAAATCAATGGTAAAATCGGGCGACCGTTCGGAAAAAATTCGCACTTACAACTGGCCTCAAAATCGAGTAACTGACCATCGCTTAACGGGCGATGATAAAAATTTCCCTCTCCGTGATGTCATAGATGGAAATTTGGATGATATTATTGAGAAATTAAAAATTCAAGAGCGAACAGAATTACTTAAAGCAAATTCTGAAATTTTATAATAAAATTTATAGGTGAGCATTATGAATACAGTATTAATTACAGGTAGTGCAAAGCGTTTGGGTCGTGGGCTTGCAATAGAATTTGCAAAAAAAGGGTGGAATATAATACTACATTATAATAGCTCGCAAAATGAAGCTATTATAACCGCTGAACAAATCAAAAAATTTGGGGTTGAAGTTTATCCAATTCAATTTGATTTATCGAGTTATCAAGAAATTGAAAAAGGATTTGAAAAAATCAAAGCTGATTTCCCATTTCCAAATGTTTTAGTAAATAATGCAGGTATATTTCCACCTCCCACAACATTGCAAGACCTCACAGAAGAGGTTTGGAATTCAATAATGAATGTAAATTTAAATGCACATCTATATACAGCAAAGTTTTTTACAAAATATGCCGCTGATAATTCGCGAATTATCAATATTGCATCAGTTGGAGGATTAGAAGTATGGAAACATCGCATCCCATATAATGTGTCGAAAGCAGGAGTGATTAAGCTAACTCGAGTGCTTGCAAAAGAGCTTGCACCACGCTTTTCTGTTAATTCAATTTCACCTGGCACAATAACATTCGAAGAAGACCCTGTAAATGATTCTGCTGATCAATATCCAATGAAACGATTTGCAACGGTAAAAGATATATTTGATGCTGTATATTTCTTTGCAACAACGACAAATTATATTACGGGACAAAATTTATGTGTTGATGGCGGATTTACTTTAAAGTAATTTAGACAAATGAAGTTGATTTACCCTGCAATTGCTTATGACCATACTAATCCTCTCAGGAATAAGGAACTTATTGGTAATTATCTTATTGATACTTTTAAAAAATTAGGTGTTGATGTTGAAATAGCTACTGCACCAAAATCCAAAGCAAGATATTTTTTATTTATTTATAAAATAATTTGTAAATTTTTATTACATAAGAATTACCTACTCGAGCGTTCAATTTCAATATTGAAAAAATCTTCAAAATATGTCTCCAAACAAATTGCACAATCTAATGCCGATTTTGTATTTGCTTTTGGCACTATTCCCGTGGCTTTTCTTGAAACAGATAAGCCCATTTACATTATATCAGATGCGACATTTCATATTATGCATAATTATTATCCATATTATTCAAATTTATTCATTCAGTCCTATAAAAACGCTGAACTGATTGAAAATTCAGGATTTGCACAAGCAAAAAAAATATTTCTTTCTTCAAAATGGGCAATTGATGACGCAATCAATTATTATAATGTCCCTCAATCTAAAATTGTGCATTCATATCTTGGTGCAAATATCCTGGGGTCTCCAACACCTTACGAAATTGAGCAATTTATTAATTCAAGAAACAAAAGCATTATTAATTTGATAGTTATTGGAAAAGAATGGAATCGTAAAGGAATCGACCGAGCAATTGCAATTAATAATGAAATTTTAAATCGCGGATATAAATCGAATTTAATTATTGTTGGTAGCAAAGCTCCAAATAGTTTTGCTAATAAAAACGTGAAAATTTTTGAAAATCTTAATAAATCAAATCCACAAGAATCTGAAAAGTTTAATAAATTGTTAAGCGAAAGCCATTTTATGCTTTTTCCAACACGTGCTGATACTTATGGCCACGTAGTGTGCGAAGCATCTGCGTTTGGTGTACCTACAATGGCGTCTAATACAGGTGGAGTAAGCGAGGTTGTTAAAAATGGGGTTAATGGTTTTTTATTTGATTTTAATAAACCAGGAACAATCGAAGAAATAGCTGGTACAATAATCTATTATTTTAATAATCCTATTGAATATAGGCAATTATGTTTATCTTCATATCAAAGATACAAGCAAGAGCTTAACTGGGATATAATAGTATCTAAAATACTTCAAGTAATTAAAGAAGATATTGGCATATCTGCATAGCAAAAGTTCAATAGTCGTGAAATATAATTGTGTATATTAAATACATCTAACTAAGTCATACTTTTCCTATTAATAA
>DAOTPH010000229.1:0-2802 GCA_035451765.1 Bacteroidota bacterium
GGCGCTTGAGGAGCTGTTCAAAACGCTTTTGCATAATCTTATGACCGCAAAAATTAGAGTAAATAATATAAATATAGGTGAATAAATGTCAGATTTAGGTCAAGAAAAACAAGATGTGCAAGATCCATTAATACAGTATGCTTGCGAGATAGGCTGGCAGTATCTCAAACCCGATGATGTTCAAAGGATGCGGCGGGGAACAAGCAACCTTATTCTGCGAGAGATATTTGCTACACAAATGGAAAAACTCAATTCGCATTTTATTGATAGCGTGATGGTGGCGGAGTTAATAAAAAGGCTTGAGGGAACGCAATCCAATATAATGGGAAATAAAGAAGTTTTGGAATTTCTCAAAGGAAAAAAACAAATTTATGTACCATTGCAGAAGAGGGAATTAGATGTTAAGATAATTGATAAAAATCCTGATAACAATTCATACTATGTAAGCGATGAATTTAAATTTACAAATGGAAGAAATACAAATAGATATGACGCTGTATTTTTTATAAACGGGATACCTGTATTTCTTGTTGAAACAAAATCTGCGCATAAAGTAGGAGCAATGGAAGAAGCATTGAAGCAAGTGGAGCGTTATCATAACGAGTGTCCTGAGGCAATGGCAATGATGCAAGTATATATAATCACTAATGTATTGGGATTTTATTATTCACCAACTTGGAATTTTTCAATAAAAAATATATTTAATTGGAAAACGGAAGATAACAACATAGAATATGAGAAGGTTGTAAAGGATTTTTTTAATAAGAAGAAATCAATAGAAACAATATTAAATTACATTTTATTTATCGAAAAAGAAGAAAAACTAAACAAAGTAATATTGCGACCTTATCAGATGAGGGCAATCAAAAAAATCGAAGCACGGGCAGCAAATAAGAAAAAAATGCGTGGTTTGATATGGCATACTCAGGGTTCGGGCAAGACTTACACAATGATAAAAGCCGCACAAAGGATAATAGAAAATCCGGCATTTGAGAATCCAACAGTAATAATGATAGTTGATAGAAATGAATTGCAGCAGCAGTTGTTTAAAAATTTAGGATCACTTGGGTTCGGCAGATCTCTTGTTATTACATCAAAAAAGATGCTACGTGAGGTGCTCAAAAGAGATACAAGGGGGATAATAGTTACATTGATACAAAAATTTGACAAAATGCCTGAAAATATAAATACAAATGATAATATAATAGTGCTAGTTGATGAGGCACATCGTACAACAAGCGGGAAATTAGGCAATTATTTAACAGGCGCATTGCCAAATGCTCATTTTATAGGATTTACAGGCACACCTATTGATAAGTCAAGCACGGGACAAAGCACATTCAGTATTTTTGGAAGAGATGATGAGCCAAAGGGGTATCTTGACAAATATGGTATTGCAGAATCAATCAAGGATGGTTCGACAGTGAAATTGCATTACGCATTGGCGTCAAATGAATTATTACCCGATAAAGAGACATTGGACCGTGAATTTTTAAGACTAAAAGAAGCGGAAGGAATAAGCGATATTGAGAAATTAAATAAAATACTTAAGCGAGCAGTGACATTAAGTAATATGCTAAAAAATAAACAGCGGATAGAGGCAGTCACTAAATATATTGTTGATAATTATAATGATTTTGTTAAGCCACTTGGATATAAGGCGTTTATTGTTGGTGTAGATAGAGAAGCATGCGCAATGTATAAACAGGAATTAGATAAATATTTCCCTGAGGAATTTTCAAAGGTAGTATACAGCCGCGGTGTAAATGATTCTCAGGAATTGCAAAAATATTATTTATCGGAAGAATACGAAAAACAAATCAGGAATGATTTTATAAGAGCAGATAAGGATCCGCAAATATTAATAGTTACAGAGAAGCTGTTGACAGGTTATGATGCACCAATTTTATATTGTATGTATTTAGATAAGCCGATGCGGGATCATGTATTATTGCAAACAATAGCAAGGGTAAACAGACCTTATGAGGATAAAGATAGAATTAAAAAACCGTGCGGGTTTATAGTTGATTTTGTTGGTGTATTGGATAATTTGAAAGCTGCTTTAGCATTTGATAGTGTGGATATAAGCGGGGTGATTGATGATATACAAATATTAAAAGACAAGTTTGCCGAGCAGATGGAAATTGCAAGGCAGGATTATTTGTCAATTACAAAAGGAATAAAGCAGGACAAAGCAATTGAAGCGGTGCTCACTCATTTTAAAGATGAAGAAACTCGAGCGAATTTTTATGATTTTTATAATGAATTATCGAAAATGTATGAGGTAATTTCACCTGATAAATTTTTATCACCATATTTAGAAGATTATGATATTCTTTCGAGGATGTATAAGATTTTGAAAGAAAACTATGACTCGCAAGAGCCGATACCAGCTACATTATCAAGAAAGACTGCGCAGCTTCTTCAGGAGAATGTAAATTTTGGTGGATTAAAATCGGAATTAGAAATATATGAAATAAATGACCAAACAATAGAAAAGCTGCAGAAAAGCAATGCATCTGAAATTGAACAAATATTTAATTTAATAAAAAGTGTAGAGGCAGAGGTTTCACGCGATGCTGAAAAGAATACATATTTAATATCTATTGGGGAGCGGGCAGAAGAAATTGCAAGAAGATTTAAAGAAAATCAAATGAGTGTAGCGGAAACATTAGAAAATTTAAAGGATATTGTAGAAGAAATTAACGAAGCAAGAAGAGAAAGAAAAAATAAAAATATGACAGATGAGGTATTTTCAATTTATTGGATTTTATCTAGCAATAAGATACAAGATGCAGAAGA
>DAOTPH010000230.1:0-2792 GCA_035451765.1 Bacteroidota bacterium
ATTTTGCTGCCATCTCTGCCATACTTGAATATGGTCCTTTATATCTCCCCATAATTTCATAAAAGAGCATTTCTTGCATAACTTGATTATATTTAACGGCCTTCTCCGCGACATCTAACGAAATTTTTGCATATTCTTTTGCTTTTGCTTCGTTTCCAATCTGTGAATATAACGTAGAAATTTGTCCTGCCACATCCCAATCGGGTGGAAATTGTTTGACCGAAATTATCTTATCCATTGTATTAAGAACTAAATCCGCCTTCTTCAAATCGTTCTTATCAGAAATTAATGCCTGTGCATAAGTAATAAATAATAATCTATATCCAAGAATTGAACGTCGATGCACATCATCATAGTATACAGATGGATTATTAAGGTTCCTAAATTTAAATCCATAGTGTGGTTCCGTATGGAAATTATCTGAATTGTCGTAGTTTAATAAGCATTTTTCCATAACATCAAAATCAACATCATTTGTTCTACCTTTTGGTTGCCTCACGGGTGTAATACGCAAAGCTAATCCGCCACGAACAAGATAATCATCAAGTCCAATATATACATCGGGACCAACTGTTGCAGAGAAATACATTGGTCTTTCAAATTTATTTGTTTTTAATATATCGAAAATTAATTTATCTTGCACTCGATAAATATAGATTGTTCTGCCTTCCATTTGACGATATTGCTGCCCAACGTAAGTAAATGCCATTTTGCCAGAATTTATAATATTAGTATCGTTTGTAAATTTTGCCAATATTTCTCTTGAAACAGGGATTTCCACATTTCTTGCTTCCCCAAATTCGTAAGAAAATGCTCCTTGTGCCATATCATCATCTACCCGCAAACTATCATCAGGAATACTAATTGGAACTTTCTTTGCACCCCAGGGTTGTCGATTTTTCAATTGGTCAATATACCAAAGTGTATTTCCTAAACTCAAATTTGCTATTCTCACATCACGTCGCACTCCTTCTACATCTTGTAGAAACCATACAGGGAAGGTATCATTATCACCATTTGTGAATACAATTGCATCTTTTTCTACGCTTTGCAAAATATTATATGCATAATCAAATGGGAAATAATTCCCACTTCTATCGTGCATCTTCCATCCGCCATAAGCCATATTTACAGGAACAAGTATTAAACTTGCAATTACCACACCAATAGGCACAATCATTTTTGGTGTATATTTCTTTAATAAATCAATAAAATAATATACACCAAACCCAATCCACATTGCAAATACCATAAATGAACCAACATAGAAATAATCTCGTTCACGTGGCTGAGGTTCTTGTTGATTTTGTTGCAATGCTGTCAATATTCCCATTACTATAAACATTATTAAAAATGCAAACGCCATTTTCTTATCCCGTGTAAAGTGGTAAATCAGTCCAAGCAATCCAAATAACAACGGGAGCATATAAAATCTGATTGGGAATATATCTTTATAACCATTATTGTAATTTAGCATATCGGACTCCTTATTATCGAAATATGCTACACCCGCATCTTGAACATCACTTGAACGTCCCACAAAATTCCATAGAAAATATCGCAAATACATATGGTTAATCTGATATTTCCACATATATGTTAATTCCCCCGATGTATTAATCTCCTTGAAGTCATTAACGAGAATTGTTTCTCCATTTTTCCGCCGTACTTCTTTTTTGGATGGTGGTATCCATCGCCCATATATATAATTCCCTTTATCATCTTGTTTATTATAATTTCTGATAAAATAATCTTCTGTTTGATATCTACGAGGCCAGTTTGGTGCTGTTCCGTATTGCTCACGGTTTAAATATGTTGTAAGATGCTTTAAATTCTTTGGTTCATTTTCATTCATTGGTGGATTGGCATTTGAACGAATTAGAATTTGCGCATAAGTGGAATATCCCAAAAGTATAAGTAAGAGAGATGCACAAGCAATACCTAACATATCTTTCGAATTCTTCTTTGCCCAGTATATTCCATAAGCTGCACCTATGACAAGTAAAATTGGAATAAGAGTAAGCAACATACTATTTTCAACACTATATTCCATTGCTTCATTTTTGCTTGGTGAATGTCCTGCAAGAAATGCAGGAAACCAATTGATTATACCCGGATATATTACGAAAAATAATAATATTCCTATTATTCCTGCTATTATAAATGATTTCCAGCTAAATGGATATTTTCTGAAATATACTACTAAAACAATTGTGAAAAATGTCAAAATTGCGAGTAAATGCACTGAAGCTGATAATCCCATTAATAATGCAATTAGTAATAAATATCGTTCGCTTCCAGGTTCATCTGCTTTTTCGTTCCATACCATCATTAGATAAGTAATAAGAGCTACAAAAAAGATTGAAGTCGCATATACTTCCGATTCCACACCATTGAACCAAAATGTATCGCTAAAATTAAAAGCAAGTGCTGCTACTAACGCCGAACCATAAACCGCAATAGCCTCGTATGTTGTTTTTGCTTTATGACCTATCATATTTTCAATTGCCTTAGACGTTATGAGATACAATAATAAAATTGTAAAAGCACTCGCAATAACTGAGATCATATTGGCTTGCCAACCTAAATCTCCTGCGGGAATTAATATTTCAAAAAATTTCACTAATAATAAAAATAATGGCGCACCAGGCGGGTGGGGAACTTGTTGCCATACAGATGCTCCTGAAAATTCTCCGCAGTCCCAAAATGGTACTGTTGGTTGCACGCATATAAGATGCGTAATGAAAGATATTACGAATGCTAATCCAGCACCCATACGATACATTGTTTTT
>DAOTPH010000231.1:0-2782 GCA_035451765.1 Bacteroidota bacterium
TCAATGGGTTCGCAGGATCGGAACTGCGATTCTTCGAGAAATTTCCAGACTATTCAAGCGGCTGTAGATGCTTTATATCTTTACGGAGTTGCAGGTCCTGTCACATTTAAATTACTAGATAATTATTATGAAGTTGGAAATATTAACAACCTTACATCACCTGCATTAGACATTACTTCAAAGATTACAGGTGTTAGCAGTACCAATACAGTTACTTTTAAAGCAGGCGATAATATTAGCGATAGAGCTGGTGTTGAAATTCATCTTAAAAGCGGTATGGGCATTGGCATTTTATTTGGACAAACTATTTCACCACCAAATTTGAATGCACCAATTAATAAGATACCTGATAGATTCAAATCACAATATGCTAACTCCGATGGTTATTTCATTTTTGACGGTGGTGAGCAATATACTTTAAAATTTGTGCTGGAAACCAATAATTCGAGTTTCCGCACTGCATTTTATTTTGGCAATGGTGCATCAAATATTACCTTGAAAAATATAATAATAACAGATAATATTCCATTGTTCAAAAGTCAAATTCCTTTAATTAGTTTCAATGCTTCTGCTGATAAAGAATTTAATTATCAAGCAGACCAAAATATCACATCTGCCATTTATATAAGAAGTCAAGCACCTTATGATACAAAAACAGGCTATAACTCATACAAAATGGATACGCTTATCAATCATGATATTCAAATTATTGGTAATCAAATTAGTGGTTTCGGCTATGGAGTGGTTGATATTGGTATTGGATTTTTAAAGCGAAGCTTATCTGATGAAATCTTGACATTTTATAATACAAACAACTTAATATCCGGCAATACAATGACTGCGCTTGGCTATGCGGGCGTATTTGCTGGGTATGAGTCAAATTCTAGATTTGAATATAACCGTATCGATAATGTACAAGCAAGTGATTTAACCTCTGCGGGTATGGTATTTGGCGGAAAGCAGGTAAAATTATACTTTGGGTATCATAATAAAGGAATTATAATTAATGGGAATGAAATTAGCAATATCAAGAACCCAAATGGAATACACGGTATTTATGTTGAACAATCTGGATCGGGATTTGGATCGGGTTCAAGCTATAAATTCTTCCCCACTTCTGATGATATAATAATCGAAAATAATATAGTACGAGATTTGAATGCTCTAAATACTACGACAAATATCTATGGGATAGTTCTTCGCACACAACGAGATATAAATATTCCTTTTAATGCGGGAATGGCTGTCGCACCTTATAATACTTCATACTTAGCAACGGGTAACCATATTGTAAATAATACTGTCTTAATCGACGATAAAAACGAAGAGACAATTCAAAACAAGGGCGAAATTGTAGGTATTGGTATTGCTCAAATTACTAATTCGGAATTAATCAATAATGCAGTGTCTGTCAAAGATATGCTAATTAATCCAAGTAATGATATTGCAACTGCTATGTTTTATTATGGACAAAAACCTGATGCAGTTGGATTAACACTCAATAATAACGTTTATTGGATACAGGAATCCCAAGCTGATTTATATCGATTCATCGAAACAGATGCTAATGCTAATATTTATGAATATGGGAAAGCAAAAGAATTTACTCGATTATCACAATGGCAAGGTTGGACGGGACAAGAAAAATATAGCGTTGATATTTATCCATTCACTAATGATTTTATTGTTACTAACGATGTACCATCTCTCTTAAGAATTCGCACAAATCCACCTGTTAAGGGATCTGCTCTTGATGGTCGTGGTATTGCACTTGATTATAATTTAACTGATATTGACCATAATCTACGGGGATATGCAGGCAATAGATATGATATTGGCGCTCAAGAATTTGTGGGCACACCATTTATGTTTGATGTTGAGATTCTAAATTTTGAAAAGCCTCTTCATTATCAAGCATCTACAGGTTTTGCTTTTGACGATGCCGAATATATGATGACTAATATACCCGTTGATGTGCAGGTTAGAGTTCGTAATAATGGCAATATGGTGCAATCTGGTGTTAAATTGAATTTAACAATCACACGCGAATCTAATGCAGGTAGGTTTGAAGATGGTACGCGAATTCTATCTAAAGATTTGACAATAAATTCACTTGCACCTGGAGAAATTCGTGTCTATCCATTCGATTTAGCAAGTGGTAAACCAAACGATTTCGTACCTGTAGCCTATAGTCAATTCCAAGGCTCAAATGAAGAATATACAAATATTCCTGCACAATTCAAATTAATGGAACAAAATGTCACACCACGATATAAGCTAACTGCTTCTGTTGTTTATGATGAAAACAACATAAATAATATTTATGAAAAAACTATGAGATTCTTTATTCTCAGATCAAATTTGAAAATGCTTCTTTCAACGGAAAATTGGCAGACAATTGATACTAACAAATTACCAACTGATCCAAATATAATGGCTGCTAACCTCAACCTTGACACTTTGATTCGTGGGTTAGATACTTTAGGTTGGCGCCGCAATCCAAGGGAAAATATTAAAAATAATTATGATATTTTCGATAGAAAAGCGTGGGAAAGACGTGGTATCGATTACACAATTTATAGAACAGTGTTTTGGATTGATGGTCATGATAATTTAAGTACTGGTCCCAAAAACACTATAAGTATTTATGATTTTAGAGACATTAGTAAATATTTAATGAGTGGCAGCTCGGTAACTGAAAAGAAGAATCTCTTCATTAGTTCTCAAGATTTTGTTAGAAATAATCAACCACTTTATACACCTGATTTTGAAACTCTTTTCC
>DAOTPH010000232.1:0-2780 GCA_035451765.1 Bacteroidota bacterium
AACTTTAAATTTGGAAATAAAGGATTTCACATTATATCTCCAACGGGGATTGTTTCACTTCAACCCGATAGTTCAGTGGAAATAGTTGTATCATTTACACCACCAAATAACACACAAAGGTTTTTCACAGACACTTTACAAATAATGCATAATAATGTTCTTGTTTCAAATCCTTGGAAAATTGCTTTCAATGTCACAATAGATACTGTCTTATTAACTATACAAAATACAAACAAAATTTTGCCAATTTCAAGTTCATATCACGGTTTGGATACACTTGATTTTGGAGAAATATGCATTGGCGAGCCTTTGATTGAGAAATTTATATTACAGAATTATTCATCTAATTTTGTAAATGTTTCATCAATTACATTTGAAAATAATTTATTTTCAATCTATAACACATTACCAATACAAATGGATTATAGCGACCCCGCAAATCGAATGGATTTAAATATCTTTTTAAATACTCCATTGGTGGGGAAAATTCAAGATAAACTCATAGTAAAAATAAGCGATTGCCCTGGATATCAAAAGACTTTTATTGTAAAAGCATTCGTAAAATCAATTGATTTAAAAATTCTTGGCAATTTCAATTTTGGGACTGTGAGTATAACAACAACAAAAACCGAAGAATTCAAAATTGTTAATCACGGAACAGGACCGGCATATATAGATGCAAATAATGGGTTATTTTTACAAATAAATAATGAATTTAAAATTGTAATGATTGCTCCCCCATTACCTGCATTAATAGAACCTTTTATCGATACGGTATATTGCACAGTTCAATTTACTCCAACCACAGAGGGAACGATAGCTGATTCAATTTTTGTATATTCAATATTAAATATGGGCGCATGTCCCGATACTTCTGCACAGCAGTTAGTTGCAAATGTTGTAAGCTCAAAAATTCTTATATCAACAAATTCAATAGATTTTGGATTTACAGGTAAATGTGGAGATGTTATAAAGACATTTTACATCAAAAATCTTGAAACCGCAACTGAAGATTTAAGGATCACAAAGCGGGCAACCATCACAGGACCTGATGCAGCGAATTTCAATATTTCGCAGGAACCAAGTCCTATACCTTACACATTGAAGCCTGGTGATAGCGTAATTTATTATGTTCGATATACAGCATTAGCGGGCAATGAAGGAATTAAAACCGCACAATTGCAAATTGAAACGGATTCTCCTACTAACCCACAAATAACAATTGATTTAAAAGCGGAGCGGGAGGATTTAAAGGTACATATTTTGCCAAGCGACGATATATACATAGGCGATATATTTGCGGGATTCGATTACGATACTACATTAACATTGAATAATTCAGGAAGAATTGAGCAGAAAGTATTCGATGTGCTGATAAGTAATCCTGATATTAAAGCATTTCCTCTTGGCGGAATATTATTACCAAATCTTGGAAATAACCTCGATTTCCGTTTCACAATCAACTCAAAAACAGAAGGCACTCAAACAGCAATCATTCAATTTATCTTCAATGACCCCTGCCGAGATACCGTGTCGGCTAAAATTCATTTTAATTCAATATTTGCCAATTTTGCATTGCCAAATAATATAAATTTTGGGATATTGTCCCCTTGCCAGAGCAAACGCGATACTATCTATCTTGAGAATAACTCTACTGCTCCATTTATATTAAAATCCATTTCCAATATATTAGGAACTGATAATACATTGTTTAATTTAACAAAACCACAAATTAAATTGCCTGACACATTATTCGCAGGGGATAAAGTTCCATTTATTGTCAATTTTGACCCACAAAGTTCTAATGATGGGAATAAATCTGCATACTTTGAAATAACACTTTATGTAAATGGGGTTGAAACGACAAAACGGATTGATTTAACGGGGGAAAGACGAAGCGGATTTGTGGTATCTCCACCGGAATTAAATTTTGGTAGTGTCGTGATTAATACCCAAAAAACAATGTCGGTCACATTGCAAAATATAGGTCCATGGGATGTTGATTTTGTATCATTAGATTATCCCATTTTGTCAAATTTCATAGTATTAAATTGGTCAGCGCAGATATTAACCGCAGGCAATCAAATTAATCTGGATATTACATTTGCTCCAACTGGAATTATGACATATAACGATACAATAACCGTACATTTTACGACAACAAATTGCCCTGAAGAAACACGAAAAATTGCATTAATTGGAAATGGAGTTCCTGCAAAGAATATTTTCATTTGGTTGCCTGATTTAAATGTTTCAAGTGATAATGATAATTTGCACATTCCAATATATGCAAAATTGGATAAGAGTGGCGATACTTTACTCAATTTCAAACTTGATACAATGATAATTGCGTTCAACCGCTCAATTTTTTATCCAACAGGGTTAAGCAATCCAAATTCGCGAATTATCAAAAATGAAATTCAAAATAATTTAAGAGTTATTACACTTGAATTTGAAAATGTGCATTTAAGCGACCGTGATAGTGTATTGACCAATATTATTGGTAAAACTATGCTTGGAGATGCAGATGTGACATCATTAATGATTACAAAAATTGCATATAAACAAATCGAATTAGTTTCAAATATTTCGCATAAAGACGGAAGCTTGACGATTCCATATTGTAACCGAGGTGGAAATAGATTTTTACTAGTCAATCCAAGATTAGAGGCACCAATTGTGCAACCAAATCCTACCTCAGGGACAATAATAGTTACGTTTAGTGGGATTGAGAGCGGACATTATTCTCTCAGCATAAGCGATATAAATGGAATAACAAA
>DAOTPH010000233.1:0-2779 GCA_035451765.1 Bacteroidota bacterium
ATTTACAATATTTTCATTCTCATCAGGCTCGACGGTGCAAGTCGAGTAAAGTAGCACCCCGCCTGGTTTAACAAGCCGCGCAGCATTTTCAATTATTTTCTTTTGGATTTTTGCCAGATTCTTAATATCTTCAATTTCTCTTTTCCATTTTATATCGGGCTTTTTTGAAATTGTGCCAAGACCTGAGCAAGGAACATCAGCGAACACAAGATCCTTTGGATTTGGCAATTGTAATTTAATAGCATCACCTGTTTGAGTAAAAATATTTGTAAAGCCAAGCCGTGATGCTCCATCCTGTATAAATCTCAGTTTTGAATCATATTTATCAATTGCTATAATATTACCTGTATTTTTCATTATTTCTGCAATCAAAAAAGCTTTGCCGCCCGGTGCCGAGCAAATATCTGCCACTTCCCATCCTAGCTGTGGATTTGCAAGCTTCACAGCCAAAGTAGCGCTTGGATCTTGAATCGCAATTTTACCTTCATCGAACAAATCTGTTTCGAAAATATTAATTTTAGGATTAAAAATCATAAATGTACTTTCGGAATAAGAATATTGCTTATATATCATTTGGTTTTCATCGAGAAATGCTTTAATTTCCTCAATTGAAGACTTCAATTTATTTACTCGAGCAGGAATATAGGGTCTTTTATTCATTGCAATCATCATTTTTTCTGCTTCATCAAAGCCAAATAATTCAATCCAATGCTTTGCCAACCATTTTGGATAGGAATGGAGCGTGGCAAGATAATAGGGTGGATCGTCTTCTTTTTCGGGATAACGTATATTTTCGATATTGCGTAGAATATTCCTTAGAACTGCATTGACAAGTCCAGCTGTTTTTTCACTTTGTATTTTTTTTGTCATCTCAACTGTTTCATAAATTGCAATTGCAGGTGGAATTTTTGTAAGAAAAAGCAATTGATAAAGTCCGACACGCATTGCATTTTTTACCCAATTTAAGCATTTTTGATAGTCTCCATTATAGAATCCTGTCAATACCCAATCTAATTTTGCACGCCATCGAATAACTCCATTTACAATTTCTGTCAATAATGCTTTATCAAATTTATTAAAATCATTATTTGAAAAAGCAAAATCTAGCAATTTATCAACATAAGAATCACTTCGCTCGTATCGATTTAGAATTTTTACTGCATTATATCGAACATTATAATTTCGAATATGTTGCTCATTAATCTGATAATTATTATTAGAAAAATTACTCTCAATATTCTCACTTACAAAATCTTTTTGGAAATTTTCATTATTTATTTCATTAAAAGTATCATCCATTACAATATTTTTCTTAATTTTAAGAAATATTAAATTTATAATTATGAAAAGAAGTTTATTTGCAATAATTATTATTTTTTGTATGTATAACTGCATTAATTTAAATGCACAACCAATAGAATCGCCATTGGAACCTGTTTTTTATCAATATCATGATTTTGAATTACGTGGAATTATTGCACTTGGAACTAATTTTAATTCAGGCGCATATTCAGCAGAATGCCCCGAGTGCAAATTTGAAAACCTTTCGGGTTTTGGATTTACAATAGGTCCTGAGATTGAATACGCAATACTTCCTAATTATTTATACATTGCAATGAAAATTTTGTATGATGACCAAAATTTATCTGGGAAATTCCGGCGGATTGAAGCAGTGCCAATCAAGCTTGCTGATAATAGCCAAATCACAACACCAATTGAATTCCGTCATAAATTAGATTTAACTGTCCAGGCAATTAGTATTTCACCAAATATATATTTCCGTTTTTCTGATTTATTTGATATTCGATTAGGGTTCTATGGAGATTATATTTTCTCAACAAATGTAAAGCATACAAAAGAGCTTCTTACTCAAAGCACAGTTTTACCTGATGGTGAGCGAGTGATAGTTTCGTTAGCAGATATGCCTGGGAATACAGCAACACTTGAGGATAGAGCGATACCTGGGGCAAAAAGTATGGTGTTCGGAATTGCTCCTGAGATAAATTTCAATTTATTACTTTCAAAAGATTGGGATTTTGTTGTGGGTACATATTTTAAATTTCCTTTTACAGGGATAAGCGATAACCAGAACGATTTTAAAATAAATATGTGGAGATTTTATCTAGGGATTTCATATAATATAACTACAGAAAAAAAGTAGTCTTGAGGGGTGAATTGATTGTGAATCTATGTTGTGTAGTAAATAAATTGACATAATTTCTAATCAATGCTACATAATTTTAGTAATATTTGAAAAAAAATTTTTTATATAGAATATTTTTGTTAATTTAAAATTTTAAGAAATTACAAAATCAAAAATATTACTATTGAAATACAAATGAATTGAAAAAAATAAATAGGTATCAAAATGTTTAAAAAATACTTGGTTGTGTTGTGGTTTGTAGTACTTTCATTTTCAAATATTATATATGCTCAAGAAGTTCAAGTTAAAACATCAAAGATTGATAATGATCTATATTTAATGGCAGCTACTATACTTTCCGATTCAAAATTGGATGAAACTACGCCAAAAAACAATACAGAAAGCGGTTCGATACTAACAAAGAAGGTTCGTATAATAAATCTTGGACCAATAGTAAATTGGAAAGGATTAGATTATGCACCAACAGTCAGTGCTGATGGCAAGACCTTATTTTTTGTGTCCAATAGACCTGGTAGCATACCCAATCGTGAAGGGAAACCTAGCCACGATTTTTGGGCTGCAAAAAAGAACGAAAGATTAGATACAAATTTTTCGACACCTTATAATATCGATACA
>DAOTPH010000234.1:0-2753 GCA_035451765.1 Bacteroidota bacterium
AATTTTTCTTTTTCTTCCGACACCTTGCCAACTGCACATGTTATCGCACTATCTCCAAAGAAACCCTCATATTCTACTCCTATATCAATCGATATAATCTCTCCTTCTACTAATTTCCTATTATCGGGGATGCCGTGAACAACAATTTCATCAATTGACGCACATATTGTTGCAGGAAATGGCGTTGAACCCCCATCTTGAAAACCCTTGAATGCTGGTTTCGCATTTTGAGATAGAATATAATCTTCTGCAATTTTATCTAGCTCCAATGTCGTAATACCAGGCTTTACATATTTTTCTAATAAACTTAAAGTATCTGCTGTAATTCGATTAGCTTTCTCGAATTTTTTAAAATCATCACTATTTATTACAAAGATCGACATTTTATTTATTTTTAATAACCACCAACTCCGACACGACCTCGGATTCTACCTGACTTCATAAATCCGTCATAATGTCTCATTAGTAGTTGTGCTTCTATCTGTTGCAATGTATCTAATGCAACACCAACCACAATTAGCAAACTTGTTCCACCAAAGAATGAAGCAAATGATGAAGTTACCGAAAATATATTCATTAAGAATGTTGGAAGCACAGCCACAATTGCTAAGAAAATTGAACCAGGCAATGTAATTAGTGTTAATATTCTTTCTATATAATCAGCTGTTGGCTTCCCGGGACGAATACCTGGCACAAACCCACCTTGCTTTTTCATATTATCTGCAATTTCTTGAGGATTAAAGACAATTGCTGTATAGAAGTATGTAAAAAATACAATCAGTATAGCGTACATAAATGCATATACAAACGATCTTTCGCTGAATATTCTTGCTAAATAAAGCATTGACGGACTATCTGGGAAAAAACTTAAAACAGTATTTGGTATAAATACCAAAGCTTGGGCAAAAATAATTGGCATAACACCTGCTGTATTGACACGCAATGGAATATATTGAGTTGTGCCGCCATAAGTTTTACGCCCGACTTGCCGCCTTGCATATTGGACGGGTATTCTTCTTGCACCTTGCGTCACAAGTATGACTGCTGCAATAATACCAACTAATATAACAAGCAATATTAGCTCAATTACCCAAGAGCGAGATCCAACAGCAATCAAATTCCATTCTTGCCATAAAGCTTGCGGCAGACGTGCAATAATACCAATTGCAATAATTAGAGATATACCATTTCCTATACCGTGTTCGGTTATTTGCTCGCCCAACCACATCATAAAGATTGTGCCTGCAGTTAATATAAAAATAGCGGATATAAAGAATAATGGTCCGCTATCTGGTACAACAGGCAATCCATTAGATGTGTGCTGAGCATTTAATTTAATTGCAAATCCCCATGCTTGAAGCATACAAATTGGCACTGTCGCGATTCTTGTCCATTGATTAATCTTACGGCGTCCCTCCTCACCTTCCTTCTGCATCTTTTGTATTTCAGGCACAACTACACCAAGCAATTGAAATATAATTGATGATGTGATATATGGCATAATCCCTAATGCAAAAATTGCAGCATTGGAAAATGCCCCTCCCACAAACATATCAAATAATCCAAAAAGTGTGTTTGATGATTGTGTTGCATTTGATGATTGAAGTGCAGCAAGATCAATTCCAGGGAGTGTAATAAATGCCCCAAATCTTACAACGACTAAAATCCCCAATGTATAGAGGATTTTATATCTTAAATCTTCAATTTTAAATATATTTTGAATTGTTTGAGTGAAACTAGCCATTTATTATTGCTTTCCCTCCAACTGATTGTATTTTTTCTTTTGCTGAATTAGAAAATGCATCAGCTCTGATTTCTAAAGGCACATTAATATTTCCTTCGCCAAGAATTTTTACAGGTCTATTTTTATGTTTAATTACACCTAATTTATAGAGATTATCTATATCAATTATATCATTTAATGATAAACGATTTTCATCATATAATTCTTGTAATCTGCTGAGATTAACAATCTGCATCTCAACCCTAAAGGGATTTTGAAATCCAAATTTTGGCACTCTTCTGCTCAAAGGCATTTGTCCACCTTCAAAAAAAGCTGGTATATGCGAACCTCGCCTTGAAAGCTGACCTTTATTGCCACGTGTGGATGTGCCGCCCTTTCCTGAGCCTTGTCCACGACCTATTCTTTTATTGTTTTTTCTTGCCCCTTTTGGAACTACAATATTGCCTAAATGTTTCATTTCTTCTCCTTATTAATCAGGTAATTTTTCAACTTTTACCAAATGCTCTACTTTTCTAATCATTCCCCACGTTTGTGGATTATCAGGAAGAATCTTATAGTAATTAGGCCTTCCTAAACCAAGTGCTTGAATTGTCAACTTCTGATTTTTTAATGTTTTTATTACACTTTTTGTTTGTGTTACTCTTAACATTCCCATTTTCTTATCCTTTAATTACTTTTTCAAGTGAAATTTTCCTTCGCGCCGCTACAATCGAAACATCTTCCATTAATTCTAATGCGCGCAAGGTCGCTTTCAATGTATTATGAGGATTTGAGGAACCTAAGCTTTTTGTAAGCACATTCTCGATACCAGCCATTTCCAATACTGCACGAATTGCACCCGATGCTATAACGCCCGTTCCTGGACTTGCTGGTTTTAAAAGCACCCTAGATGCACCATATTTTGCTATAATATCATGAGGAACAGTACCATTTTGTATTTTGACAATATGTATGTTCTTTTTCGCAGCATCGGTTGCTTTTGCAACTGCATCTACTACCTCGCTAGCTT
>DAOTPH010000235.1:0-2752 GCA_035451765.1 Bacteroidota bacterium
AGGTAGATTAGTTGTTTCACTCAATATAGCATAAAGCAAGATTGCACCCATTCCTTCAATTGTAAATGTGAATCCAAATATTTGCTTAATTAATTTTGCAATACCTCCCATTTGCAACTGCCCAAGATACTCTTTCATTAGCAACCGTACTCGCACACTTAACCCACCCGCAAACATTGCTGCAAAAAAGGTAGTTAACGTCATCACACCCAATCCACCAATCTGTATTAACAGCAATATTACTATCTGACCAAATCGAGTGAAATGGGTTGCAGTATTGAATACCACCAAACCAGTGACACAAACTGCGCTTGTACTAGTAAAGAGTGCATCTATATATGTTGTGGTTTCTCCCTCGACTGTTGCCTTCGGAAGACTTAGCAGAAATGAACCAATTAGTATGATTGTCGCAAAACTTATTGCAAAAATTGCAGCAGGGTGGAGATTGATTTTGAGAAATGCATCTGTATATTTGCTTGCTTTTATTATAAATATTATTATTAAAATAATATTTATTAATGTTAAAAAAATTAAATTTGCATTCTTTTGTGAAAATCTCGGGGCAAAATAAGCAATTAAGTCAAAAATTAGGGATGGGAAAATTAGAATTACGCAAAATAAAATTGAAAAAATGAATTCAAGCCATCTTTCTGCAAAGAAAGATGAGCGTATTGGATAAAATATAAATCTTATAATTTCCTGAATAATGAAGAATACAAGCGAAAATCTTGTGGTTATTACAAGTAAATTAATTGTATTTTCATCAATATAAAATCCAATTGACGCAAGTAGAGCAATCACAGAATGCAAAGCAACTAACCCAAGAACAGCTTCGGAAATTACTTTAACTTTATCGTAAATTTCTGTTCTTTTTGTCATTGGGTATTGACTTTGCTCCGAGCAATGGTAAAATATTTATTTGCATAAAAACAATCAAAATAACAAAAATTTATAACAGAGGGCTTAAGCCCTCTGTTATACCCAATTGTAGAGACGCCATATATGGTGTCTTTACGAGATATGTCGTCTTTACGTGTATTTTTGCATTTTCTCTTTATTACAAACATACGATGATTATTTCAACTTAAGCAATTTCAATCTCTTTTGCGAGATATACATCCTGAATCAAATTAAGCAATTTTACACCTTCTTCCATAGGGCGCTGGAATGATTTTCTGCCTGAAATCAATCCCATTCCACCTGCTCGCTTATTAATAACAGCAGTTGCTGTTGCTTCCTGGAAATCATTTGCTCCTGATGCACCGCCACTATTGATTAATCCAATTTTACCCATATATGTGTTTGCCACTTGATAACGAGTCATATCAATTGGATGGTCGCTCAATAACTTCTGATACATCAAATCAGAATATTTCCCATACTTCACACCATCAGCATTCATTGCAATATAGCCACCATTTACTTCAGGTTGCTTTTGTTTAACAATATCTGCCTCAATTGTTACAGCAAGATAATTTGCCTGCCCTGTCAAATCTGCTGAAACGTGATAATCTTTATCCCGCGAAAAAGCATTATTACGCAAGTATGCCCATAACACAGTTGCCAGACCAAGCTCATGAGCATAGGCAAATGCCTCAGAAATTTCTACGATTTGTCGTGAACTTTCTTCAGAACCAAAATAAATCGTAGCACCTACCGCTGCTGCACCCATATTATACGCTTCTTCAACGGTACCATATAAAATTTGGTCGTATTTGTTTGGATAAGTCAGCAATTCATTATGGTTAATTTTAACAATGAAAGGAATTTTGTGAGCATATTTGCGGGATACCATTCCAAGCACACCAAAAGTCGATGCCACTGCATTGCAACCACCTTCGATAGCAAGCTTGACAATATTTTCGGGGTCGAAATATATGGGATTTTTTGCAAAACTCGCTCCCGCGGAATGCTCCACACCTTGATCAACCGGTAAAATAGATAAATATCCTGTGCCAGCAAGCCTTCCTGTATTAATAATTCGATTTAAATTTTGCAAGACTCTATTATTTCTATCGCTATTGAGAAATACCTTATCGACAAAATCAGGGGAGGGTGTAGTGAGCAAATCTTTTGATATCTTTGGGTTTTTAAAATTTAATAAATAATCGGCTTTTTCGCCTAAATATTCAACAATTTTATCAATCATAATTGCACCTTTAAGGAAATAAAAGTACAAATTTAATAAACATTATTGAATTAAAAAATTAATGGCTACATCCGCAAGTGAGCTGAGTATGTGGATTATGGAAAATAAAACCCGTACCATTAATATCATCAACAAAATCAACTATAACACCCATAAAATAGAAAAGACTATGCGAATCTATAACTATTTTTATCCCCTCGGGTTCAAACACTCGGTCATCATCTTTTATCATATTATCAAAACCGATTTTATATTGCATACCAAGACAGCCTAGACTTCGTGTGGCAAGTCTTATGAAGAAGGTTTCCCCAATACTATTTTCAGCAATCTCATTTTTAATTGTGTTGATTGCAGCATTAGTCAAAAAGATTCGGTCAGATTCATCAGCGCCAATGACACCTGTTTCAAGTATAACTCCCTCGAAATTTGTATCCACATTTTGTTTTTCAATTTGTTCAATTTCTATATTAGACATAATGTGATTCGATTTTTCAAAATAATAAGTAATACACGAACATAATATTTAATAATTTTAAATGATTTAGAAAAAGCATCATTGCTTTCTCTTATGCTATTTATTTTATTTCATTTTCTTAATTTTGT
>DAOTPH010000236.1:0-2750 GCA_035451765.1 Bacteroidota bacterium
ATTTTATATTATAAGCTTGGTGGTAATTCTATATTAGATTACCTTATCATAATTGGTGTAGTAATAGTTTCTTATCTCTTAATAAAACTTATTGAGCAAACTATTATCAAAAGATCAAAAATTAGAGCTGAAAACACAGAATCAAAATTAGATGACATATTAATTAAGGGAATTGAAAAATATATTTTTCCACTCATTTTGATTGGTATCATTTATATGATGCTTATTCACTTGCATATTAATAGTGATGTGCGCAAAATAATTGATATTGCAGCAATGATTTTAGCAACGTATTTTATTATTCAGTTTTTATCTGCAATTATTTCATATTATATTGAAGTTAGGTGGTTAAAAGGCGAGGACGCAACTAAATCAAATCGGGTGAAGGCAATCTTGCCAATTGTGAATATTTTAATATGGATAATAGCCATTATATTTTTACTTGATAATTTGGGGCTGAAAATATCGGCAATCATTACAGGACTGGGTATTGGCGGTATTGCAATTGCACTCGGCACTCAAACATTATTAAAAGATTTATTTGGATATTTAACAATATTATTAGATAGACCATTTGAAGTTGGTGATTTTATTGCAGTTGATGCATTTTCGGGAACAATCGACAAAATTGGAATAAAATCTACTCAAATACGAAGCATTGATGGAGAAATGCTTATTTTTTCAAATAGCGATTTAACAAATTCTCGAATTAAAAATTATCACAAAATGATAAACCGGCGAGTATTATTAAAGTTTGGTATTGTTTATGAGACTCCCCTCGAAAAAATAAAACAAGTTCCCCAAATTATCGAAGAAATTATAAAAGATATTAAAGGGACAAGATTTGATAGGGCGCATTTTGCTCAATATAGCAATTATAGCTTAAATTTTGAGGTTGTTTATTATATAGAAGATAATGATTATACTAAGTTTATGAATATTCAGCAAGATATAAATTTGAAAATTGCAGAGGAATTTGCTGAAAATAATATTCAATTTGCTTATCCAACGCAAGTGATTTATTTAAATAATCCCAATGAAGTAATACCGAATATAACCCATGAGTGAAAAAGAATTAAATTGATTTTTATTATAATATAAAAAAAATAAAAATAGATAAAAATTATCCTTCAAGCAATTCTTTTTCTTTATCAGCTACAATTTTATCGAGTTTTGAAATGAATTCATCAGTAATTTTCTGTAGTTGGTCTGAGCCTTTTTTCTGGTCATCTTCAGTGATTATTTTATTTTTTTCTTCTTTTTTCAATTCTTCCATTGCATCACGGCGTATATTGCGGATAGCGACTTTGCCTTCTTCTGCATATTTTTTTGCAAGCTTCACAAATTCCTTGCGTCGTTCTTCAGTCAAAGGAGGAACGGGAACTCTTATGATATTTCCATCACTTTGAGGATTAAAACCGAGATCGGCAGTTTGAATTGCCTTCTCAATTGCTTGAATCATACTTTTATCATAAGGATTAATCACAATTGTTCGTGCATCAGGAGTTGAAACATTTGCAATTTGGTTTAGTGCAGTCGAACTTCCGTAATAATCAACATAAACACCTTCGAGCAAGGATGTGCTTGCACGTCCTGTACGGATTCTCGAAATTTGATTTTTGTAATGTTCGAGCGATTGCTCCATTTGTTTTCGAGTATCATCAAGTATATCTTGTACGGGCATAAAATCACCTTTATGAAATTAATGTACCTAAATTTTCATCTAATAATATTTTTTTCAGATTGCCTTCAACTAAAATATTAAATACTCTGATTGGTAGATTATTTTCTTTGCAAAGAGTGAAAGCAGTTTGGTCCATAATTTTTAAATTTTTTTCGATAACATCATTATATGAAATCTTATCATACATTTTTGCATCGGGATTTTTCTCAGGATCGCTATCATAGACACCATCAACGCGTGTACCTTTCAAAATTGCATCTGCCTCGATTTCAATTGCACGAAGTACAGCAGCTGTATCAGTTGTAAAATATGGATTGCCTGTTCCTGCTCCGAAAATCACAATTCTACCTTTTTCCAAGTGTCTTATAGCACGTCGTCTTATAAGGGGCTCAGCAATTTGCTCCATTTTTATTGCAGATTGAAGACGAGTTTGGACACCATAAGTTTCAAGCACATTTTGGAATGCAATTGAATTAATTACAGTAGCAAGCATTCCCATATAATCACCTGAAACTTTGGAAATACCTTTCGCAAGTCCCTGCACTCCACGAAAGATATTTCCACCACCTATAACAATACCAATTTCAACGCCTAATTGATGAGCAGTAACAACTTCTTTTGCAAATTTTTGA
The DNA here is from genome assembly GCA_035451765.1 of Bacteroidota bacterium. Taxonomy (GTDB): domain Bacteria; phylum Bacteroidota; class Ignavibacteria; order Kapaibacteriales; family UBA2268; genus UBA2268. The sequence continues at coordinate 2,317 of DAOTPH010000236.1, forward strand.
AGCGCATCTGGATCAATACCAAAACCCTGATTTCCCATCAAGGCTTCTCCACTCAGCTTTAGTAATATGCGTTTATAAATTGGTATCATTCTATTTATTATTATTCTTCAGATTCACCAAGTAAATATCTTTTGAAAGATTTAATTTTAATTTCAGTGCCCATCTCTGCGCAAATTTCTTTTAAGACATCTCCAACAGTTTTATTTCCATCTTTGACAAATTGTTGCTCTAATAAGCAAAATTCTGTGAAATACTTTTCAAGTTTTCCCTGGGCGATTTTTTCAGCAATCTCGGGCTTTTTGCCTTCGTCAATTGCTTGCTGAATATATATTTTCTTTTCATTCTCAAGAGTAGCTTGATCAACTTGTGCCCTATCAATAAATTTTGGATTCATTGCAGCGATTTGCATTGTAATATCGTGCGATAGACTCTTG
>DAOTPH010000237.1:0-2744 GCA_035451765.1 Bacteroidota bacterium
ATATTTATCCCCTATTACTAATGCAAAATAGCGGTCCTTTTCTAAATATGGAGTCGCATTATCGACCACAGCTCCAAACATTTCTAAAAATTCATTTGTACTTTTTGCATTAGAAAGATCCTTATCATTATCAGAAAATTTGATTATATCGTGGTAAGGAGGATGCATCATTAAAAGCTGGACTTTATTAAGCCCATTTTTTTCTAAAATTTGTTTCATATCAATTGTTCTGCTATCTCCAGTTATAACATCAGCAATAACATTATATTTATTTGATTCCTTTTTAATAAATGTTTGAGCATTGTGTGCAACATCAGGATTAAGCTCAATGCCAATTCCATTTCTACCTAATCTTTTGCCTTCAATTAATGTTGTGCCACTTCCGAGAAATGTATCCATCACCCAATCGCCTTTTTTTGTATATCTCAGCATCATTTGATGTGGAATTTGAGGAATGAAATTTCCCCAGTACCATCCAAGATGTGCCCCCGACGAATCTCGTTTATCTAATACCCATAGACTATCTGTAATAATATCGTCGTATTCTTTCCACCTTAGCAAGTTTATGTCGTTAATTTTGCTTGTCTTGACTTGATCAACTCCTCTTATTAATCTATTAACATAATACTTTGCTCTGTCGAGGGTTTGCGATTCTAATATTTGATTTAATTCTGAAATTAGAACATCTTTGCGCAAAGATATTGTATCTCCATTGCTCTCAATATTCAATAAACCTTCTTTATCATTTCTAAAATTGGATATTACATCTTTTAATATAATTATCTTGTTTTTAACAGAATTCAAATTATTTTGTGCATTAATATCGGTCAATACCTCTGCAAATTTATCTTTATTTAAAATCACAGATCCATACGATAATGGCGTGGCTTCTAAATCTTCTAATTCTAATCGCAAATTATTTTTCATATTTCTCTCCCCTTTGCGTCCTTTGCGCCTTTGCGTGCTATTATTTTTTCTCACCAAGACGCAAAGCCCGCAAAGGTGTTATAATTGATTTACAATTCTTTTTATTCCATCTTTTATTAATTCAACATTAAAATTAACTAATAATCCTAACTTTATATTAGTCAATTTTAAATACGTTAGCAATTGTTTATAATGAACAGGTGCAAATGCTTCTATCGATTTAATTTCTATAATCACTTTTTTTTCTACAATTATGTCCGCTCTAAATCCTAAATCAAGCTTAATGTCACAATAAACAACTGCAATCCCTTCCTGCCTCGTATAATAAATATTCAATTGATCCAATTCATAACATATCGCCGCTTCATATACAGATTCTAATAAACCAGGTCCTAATGTTCTATGGATTTTCAAAAAGATATCAACTAATATCTTAGCTATTTCATTTTCAGTCATCTATTTTTTTCCTTTACTTCTTTACTTCTTTACTTCTTTGCGTCTTTGCGTGCTATTATTTTTCTCGCCAGGTCGCCAAGTTTGCAAAGGGATTTTATCTTTGTATTCTTTGCGTCTTTGCATGCTATTATTTTTTCTCGCCAAGTCGCCAAGTTTGCAAAGGGATTTTATCCTTGTGTTCTTTGCGTCTTTGCGTGCAAATTATTTTTCTCAAAAATGCAAATTATAAATTAATATCCTAATTTCCATTCAGTCCTCCCGTTCCTTTCGTTTATAAATTTTATTAAATCTTCCGCTACCCCATCTTTAATTAATTTTTCAAAATATTTCATATCCTTACCATTTAAATCACATATTGGGAATGTGCTTATTAATTTCCTAACTTGCAATAATCCTAAATATTTCCTTGTGTATTTGCTTTTTGAATATTGATAAGTTGTCATAAATTCGCTGTCTGTTAACTCGCGAAAATATTCCAAAATCATATTAAAATAATCCTTCAATAAAATTTGCACTTCACTCGTAATTTCTTTATTGATAAATACTTGGATCGGATGCATTCTATGGGTATCCTTCGTCACAAGTATTCCATCCACACCAAACACATCCCGTATTTTATACAGTCCCGCCCTTCCTTCCATACTGCCTGTATCCACCGTTCGCACAAATAATATATTAGATATAATTTTGTTATACAACTTCTCATTGACATATATTGTCATCTTTTCGTAAGATTTTCCATTGAATCTATTTGCATCAATTACCTCAATTGCAAAATCACCACGATTCTTCTCAACCTCCTCCATCGTTAAATAATACTTTATTTTCAATGGCTTGCGAGCGTGATATTCATTTGTAAATTCATCAAAATCCCCACCTGCACGATAATGCGTTTTGGGGTCAAGAGTATATACCCTTTTATGCTCATCTTTATTTATTTTTATTCCTTCAAAAGTAAGGACTTCCTGCTTCGGCTCAACCTTTTTCTCAAAAAAGCAAATCGCAACATTCGTCCCCGTAAATTCAAATATTTCTTTTTCAAATATTATCGCTTTTTTAATTACATAATATTTCAAAAAATCTTCCCGGATTTTATTTGAAACAGCAAATCCAAAAATAAAATTCGATGGAATTATATAAATCAAATCCTGTAAGCCATTTTTCAAATCGTTTTTCAATGCCAATTGATACAAATCCTGATATCCTTCGTTCTCCCCTTGGAAAAACTCCAAATATTGTTGTGTCTCGGGATGCTTTGCGATGTAACCTAAATATAAATAAGGCGGATTTGTGATATGGAAAATAGGAAGACCAAGTTTGAGCAAAAATATAGGATAATTCCGTATTGTATCCCATTGCAA
>DAOTPH010000238.1:0-2743 GCA_035451765.1 Bacteroidota bacterium
TTTTTCATACACTTCCAATATAGCAAAAGCAGATCATGGTTTTAATTATAATAATTATGATAAATACACCCTTACTTTTGAAAAGAATGTAGTAAGTTATGTTGATCTTCGAGCTCTTCGAAAGTTATTTGATATGTCCGCAAATACTTTTTTTGAAAGTGATATTACTATGGGCGGATTATGGAAAGGTTTCAGCTCATATATAACAAAAGATGGATACAAAAGAGATAAAAGTAGATTTACAAACGATTCAGTAGATATACTTGCTGCAAAAGAACCACACATTAAAGTCAAAAAAGATAGTTGTATTGTACAGTGGTATTTGTCAGACCCAAGTGATACTTATTTCTACTTTTCTTCTGATGTGGGTTTCCTTGAAAGAAATACAGGAAATAATCACCTTGAAGATTTTTCAAAAAAGTTAATTGGCTACGTAAGGGATGGCAAAGTTTATGGTGATACAACTTTTGATTGGGATGTATCTGTAAATGAGCCAAAATGGTTAAGCAACTTTTCTATCTCGCCCAATCCCGCAAGCGATTATATTTACATCAATTCTTCTTTAGTAGAGGGGACAGGAGGTGTTTGGCAATACCAAATATATGATATACTAGGCAATTGCGTGCAAAGTGGAACGATTGAATCCAATAAGATTAATATTGCTAGATTACTCACAGGATTTTATACATTGCGATTTTTCTGTGGTGAAAAGCAAATTGTTGAAAAGCTGATAAAGGAATAAAATTGTAGAAACACGTTTAACGTGTCTCTATGGAATATAACAGTGGGCTGAAGCCTACTGTTGCAATGATTCTATAGGGTCATATGGCTTTTGCCACGTTAATTTTATTTTCCTAAATACATCTCTAACGTCTTTTCTAAATTATTATTCCGCAATTGTATATCGACTGCTAAAATTGAACCATCGGGACCCACTAAAATTGGGCGGGGGATACTAATTATTTCAAAATCTTTTGCTATCTCGCTTGCAAATCCTTTTGTTTCCACAGCGTTTATCCAGGGCATTGCATACCGTTTTGCTCGGAATGTTTTTACTTTTTCAATATTTACATCAAAAGAAATTGAAATTATCTGAAAATTTGCATCTTTGTATTTATTATAAATATTTGTGATATTTGGTAGTTCTTGTACACAAGGTCCGCACCAGGTTGCCCAAAAATCAATTAATGTATATTTACCCATTAAATCTTGCTTTGTAATTAGCTTGCCTGTATCAATATCGTTTATTTTAAATTTTGGCACTTGTTTGCCAACCTTAATTTTCTTATTGGAAGAATTTGCCTCTTTCACCCAATATACCTGCCAATCATTTGGAAAATCAGTAAGCAATTTCGCTGTAATTTGTTTCTTCCGAGCATTATTGATATTTAACTCATCATAATATTGATATGCCTTTATCAATACATCCCTTCTAAAATCACTAATGGGATATGAGTCTGCAAATTCATCAAAATATTGCGAAGAATCTAAACCATCTGCAATAATTGAACAAATTATAGGTACTTCGGGACCAGCCGCAAATCCAATCCATAAGGGTGAAAGTGGTGGAATTGTCTTCATAGCCTTTCTTATTAATGAATCATTTATAGTAACTGAAATTAAAGCAAACACTCCGAGTTTTGCACCTTCTTTTATTATGTGTGCAGTAGCTGCATAATTGAAATACTCCATATACAGCAGCATCTTGCTTGGATAATAATTAGTGCGTGAAATTGCGCTATCCAATGTATCAAGTCGCTTTTGAAAACTTTTGCCAATTTTATTTCCAAAAAGAACAGAAATAGCACTTGCACCTTTTAGAGTTGAATCTGCCATAAAATATCCCATTCTATCAGCCCATTCATATTCCATTTTCAGATATTCGCAAACTTGAGCAAATTCTTTTGATTTGTTTTCATAAAATACTTTCACCTTTGGCAATGTATCTTTATGACCTAAAGTATTATAATATTTCGTATCAAGTATAATTTTTTTAGTGGGATTTTTGTCAATATAAATTGAATAATAATCGCCTGCCCTATCCCGCTCGAAATAATCCGACATTGTCCCATTTATTGAATGCCACTCGCCATTAATCTCTTTTGGTGTAACGATTTGATATTTCAATGTATCCTGTGGCAAATTGATTTCTATATAATAATGTTCATTATCAATTTTTTTCATTATGTAATTTGTATCATAAAATTTATATTTATTGAAATTTCCAAGAACATAAATTGGTTTTGTAGTATCTATGAAATTGCGACCTAATTGGCAATCGATTTTAATATTTTCATTCATATCGCTTATATATATTGGATACTTACAAGTACGATGATATGCACCCGAAAATTTAAGAAAGACAAAGCCAGTATCCTGCGTTTCTATTTTAAAATATCCATTTTTATCGCATTGATAAATATGCGAGACAGTATCATAATAAACAAGAGGACGCAAATCCACGTGTGATAATGCCATCGGTTTCCCATCTGCACCCCGCACATTGCCCTCAATTGTAGCAGAATGAACAATATTTATACTGAAAAATATGGTACTTATGAAAAGGAATAAATAAAGAAGATTATAAAATGAGTTCATAATATTTTATTTTTTTGCAATTCGTATAGCTTAGAAAAATTTACACTATCATTATCAAATGATGACCAAAAGAAAATTAAGACATTACTATTACTTTTTTTAACCATATCGTGCAAGTGCTTTAAATCAATATATTGAATAATGC
>DAOTPH010000239.1:0-2739 GCA_035451765.1 Bacteroidota bacterium
ATGATGTATTTTCGGATATGTACCTTACCTGGTCTAATGATAACAAAACAATTTACTTTATTTCGGATAGAGGTGATAATCTTAAAACTGATATATCTACAAATGATTTCAAAATGTGGTACCATAATATTAATTCACAAGATATATATTCTATAACTATTGATAAAAAAATTATCAAGAGATTAACATTTACACCATCATATCAAAAAACAAGTTTAGCTGTAAATAATAAAGCAAATAAATTACTCTATGTTTCCGATGAAAATGGCATAAGCAATATATATGAATTAGACTTAGAAGATTTAACAACAAAACCAAAGACAAATTCATTAATTGGAATATCTCAATTATCTCTTACCCCTGATGGGAGCAAATTGCTTTTCTCAGGTCAGGTTGAAGGTGGTTATGATATATATCTAATGCGTTTTCCATTAGAAAAGAATTTGGAAAATCCAAATTTACCTTTGACTGAATATAGGCGATCTGAACAGCAAAAAGAAAAAGTAATTGCGGAAATGACAAAAAAAATAAAAATCAAGCCTGATAGCGTCGCAGCTCAAGATACTTTAAGAGGATATGGTGAGTTTGAAATCGATTTTAGTAGGCAATCTTTTGCAATAGCAAATCCTGATGCTTCAAAAAAGATTGAATCCAAGCAAACGATGGCTATAAGTGGCGAATATCCTATTGGTGATACAAATTTTATAGAAAGAAATTATAAACTCAAATTTTCACCTGACATTATTCTTGGCAATCCGGGATATAACACCTTTTATGGATTAGAAGGTACTGCACAAATGCTATTTAGTGATGTTCTTGGAGATAATCGAATATATTTCGAAGCATATTTAATGACAGATATAAAAAATAGCTCATTTTTGATAAATTATAGCTATTTGCCAAACCTAATCGATTGGTCATTCACTCTATACAATAGTGCAGCATATATGATATTAAGTAATTATATGCTATATAGATATAGAAATTTTGGGATAAGCGTTGATGCATCTTTGCCCTTTGATTTATTTAGAAGATTTGAATTTGGGCTTGGCTGGATGGATTTATCAAGAAATAACGTTGATTATCCAACAGAACCCTCAATTGAACGAATGCTCTTTGTACCGCGCATTCGCTACGTATTTGATAATACGCTGTGGGGATGGTTTGGTCCAATGATGGGCGGGAGATATTATATTGAAGCATTGGCGTCACCAAAAATTACATCAAATGCAAAGGCATTTTATAATGTCAATCTCGATTTTAGATACTACCAACCAATCATCGAAAATTACTTGACATTTGCAATAAGAGGAGCAGCTGGTGGAAGTTTTGGACCGGATCCTCAAAAGTATTTTCTTGGTGGAACTGAAAACTGGATAAATGCACAATTCACAGGTAATTATATGCCATTCGATGACCCAATTGATTTTGGATTTATGCAATTTGAAATGCAAATGCGTGGCTGGGCAGTTGGGGAGAGATATGGAACAAAATTCTTTTTAACCAATGCTGAATTGCGTTTCCCATTATTTACAGCATTGCTTGCTGGACCTGTTCCAATTTTGTTCCAAGGGGTGATGGGGTCAATCTTTTATGATATTGGTGGTGTTTGGACTGATACTTTTACTGCAACATATACAACTCCTGATGGGACGCGACATCCTAATGATTTGCTTATGAGTGCAGGAATTGGAGTGCGGACTTATCTGCTTGGAATACCCATTAAGATTGATATTGCATGGAGTAATCTGTATCGTGTCTGGTCTCAACCTCAATATATGTTCTCACTAGGTTATGATTTTTAAATATTTAAAATAAATGAATGATTTATCAATTTCTGCAGCAATGATAGTTAAAAATGCAGAAGATACAATAAGCGATACTATACGATCTATTTCACCTTTCTGTAATCAAATTATTATTGTTGATACAGGTTCGGATGATTTTACTCCTATAATTGCATCATCACTTGGTGCTGAAGTATATTTCCATAAATGGAATGATGATTTTTCGGAAGCGAGAAATTTTTCACTAAAATTTGCTCGAAAAGATTGGATACTAATTATTGATTCTGATGAGATGATAGATGCTGAAAGTTTCAGAAGTAATTTGCATTTTCTTAAAGATGAGAATATTGGGGGAATAAATGTAATTATTAAAAATTATCTTGATGATAGTCTCGAGCAATATAGCACTCATCGATATACTCGCATATTTCGCAATAATCCCGAAATTAGATTTACGGGTCGAATCCACGAACAAGTTCGTGAAAGTATTGAGGATATGGGTTTAAAAGTAATTGAATCCGATATTTATATAAATCATTTTGGGTACAATGAAAAAGACCAATCAAAGAAAATGCGAAATCTTGAGATTTTAAAGCAAGAAACCGACAAATCTATTAATGATTATTATTTAAAATATCATCTTGCAAGCACTCAATTTAGTTTAGGCAATACAGTAGAAGCAAAGAAAATTTTCCAAGAAATTGTTAATTCTAATTTGCTTTCTAAGGAGCAAAATGAAATGACACAAATTCGCTTAGCACAAATTAATCTCTCTGAGAATAATCTCGATATAGCTGAGCATTGGCTTGATTTCCAAAGTACTGATGAGAATATTGAAGGATTTAGATTATTCATCTTAGCAGGTATAAAGCTTACTCAAAAAGATTTCAATACAGCAAAACTTCTTTACACTAATGATAAGGTATTAAATTCGTCTTATGTAGATATTAAA
>DAOTPH010000240.1:0-2738 GCA_035451765.1 Bacteroidota bacterium
AAAGATGAAATTTCTCTATAAAATATTGCCTGTGGTTTTAGCATTGTGTCTTTTTCAGTCGTGTCTATCTATTACACGCTTTACATCAGAAAATAAAACAAACAAAACGAGCAAGGATGTTTCATCTAATAACAATACGAAACATAGTGAACCTATTATAAATAATTATAATAATTCCTATCTCACATTAAATGAAAAACAACGGGCTGTTTTAAATGAAGCTGACAAATGGGTTGGCACACGGTATTGCTATGGCGGGGAAGATGAAAATTGCGTGGATTGCTCGGGATTTGTGCAAAATGTATTTATGCGTGTAGGGGTAAATTTGCCACGCACTGCCCAACTGCAATATAATTATACAATGCGTGTTAGCCCCAATGAAGTTAAACCTGCCGATTTAGTATTTTTCAAGAGTCACGGTGTAGTCAATCACGTTGGCATATATATTAGCAATTCTGAATTTATCCATGCCAGCACCAGCAATGGCGTAATCCATGATAATTTGGAAAGATATTCTACATTTCATACTATTGCTGGATATGGTCGGGCATTGAGATAAATTATACAAAATAATTCCTATTTTTGAATTATTATTTTTTCCTATTATCATTGGGGAAGTGTAAACCCATTTGAGAGGGCTGAAGCCATCGGTTGCTAATATAGATCATTAACGACAGCTGGTTTTAGCCACTTGCAAGATACATTCACGCTTTTTTAGGGGATATTTTTTTACGTTATACTTAATTCTTTATCATTTGGTGATTTGCAAGATGTTTCTTTAAATAAAATCAATTATGTTCAATCTTATCTGAAAAATTGATAATTTTGAATTTTTCTAAATATAATGTTTAACGAAAAGTCACCCACTCTGTCAAAAATTCATACTTCTACAAAATCATTGAAGAAGTCCATAAGTAATACTAATTCTTCTACACAATTATTATTGAGCATAATTATTCCAACTTACCAAGAAGAGAAAATTCTTCCACTTTTAAAAAATGTTTATACAAAAGAAATAAAAGAAAAATATAATTTTGAAGTAATTATAAGCGATGGCGGTAGTACAGATAAAACTCTTGAAATTGCAAAAGAATTTGCCGACAAAATTTATGTGCATAAAGAAAAACGCCGTCAAACAATAGCAGAAGGCAGAAATAAAGGCGCAGAATTAGCACAAGGCAATGTCTTGATTTTTATCAATGCTGATACAATCCCGAAGGATATCGACATTTTCTTTAATTATATACACAATTGGGCAGAAAATCAAATCTCACCATATCAAGCCCTATGTTGCTGGGTCTATTCTCTACCTGAGGAAAGGAAATTGCGTGATTTCTTCTTTTATTCTTTTCATAATAATTATATTCGATTATTGAATTTTATAGGAATTGGAATGGGCCGTGGAGAATGTCAAATTGTTCGTAAAGATATATTTAATAAAATCGGTGGATATAATCCCGAACTTGTTGCAGGCGAGGATTATGACCTTTTTAAACGCATTGCGAAAATTGCTAAAATTAAATTTGAACGCAAGCTTGTTGTGCTTGAATCCCCACGTCGTTTTAGAAAATATGGTTATATAAAGACAATTATATTTTGGATAATGAATTCTCTATCAGTCGATTTCCGTGGGAAATCTGCCTCGAAAGAATGGGAAGTCATTCGCTAATAATTCGATTCATCTCGCCAGATCAATATCCGCCACCGAGAATTTTCTGTATCCCATTTTAATCTAAAATTTGCTATTCCATTCACTCGCACAATATCTGATGGGTTAAAAACAACAGTCAGCACAAAACTTCGCGAAACATCTCGAATCAATGTATCGCCGACATTGATTAATATATCATTCCAAATTAAATCCATACTCTGTGTTGCTTGAAACATACGATACGTTGTAAGCATCTCTTGGTCTCGTCCCCAGGATTCATCAACGCCCCTATCATAATTTGTAAATACAAATGTAAAATCAGGATCCAGCAAATTCCCATACACAAGTGTATCACGAAAAATATATGCATAGCGGAAATTGTCAAAAACCCCGTCAATCGTTTGCTGCGAATTTAGCAAGCCACTATTAGAGGATGATTCCTGATATCTTGGTGCAAAGGGATTATCGCAAGCAGCAAGAAATAGTACTGCCATTACTGATATTATTATAATTTTGATTCCACCCCTTCTTACCATATTTCATTTCCTCAATATGATACTTGTCCTTTTAAACTGCTCCAGGTTTGCGATGTATCGCCTTTGCTGTAAGTCATATCCTGCCACCTGGAGATTTTCCATATTCCTTCATTTGCTAAATAAAATGTTAAACGTGCTGTCCCTCTATATGTTGTAATTGAATTATTTGCAGTAATATCAATTGTATATTGTGCTAACATCACAGAGGAATCCGCCGTTTGCAATTCATAATTGCTGCTTTCCCATTGCAGATCGGGTTTTGTTAATTGTTCAAGATAAGATTTTAATCCAAGAATAAATGTTCGTTCATTATCTGCTGACCAATTTGAAAAAACTGCGGGATAACGTGCAGCAGAGGTTGGTTCGGGTATGAATTGATATATTACTGCACTATCCCCTGCAAAAAAGCACTTATAATATTCTGCATCATTTAATTCCCTAAATGCGGTCGTGAAATTGCTAAATAATACGCTCGGGGATGTAGCAGGCTGATATATTGTAGAGCTTTGGTCAGGCTCCTGTGGTGTGCGTGTTTGAAATATATCGCATCC
>DAOTPH010000241.1:0-2711 GCA_035451765.1 Bacteroidota bacterium
TTATCTGAATCACAAAATTAGGGTATTGACTTAAATCCATCATATCGATTTCCCTTTACCCTCACTGCACCACTGTACTTTATGTCTATGTATTCTAGAGGCAAAGAAGAAGGTACAAAAATTGAACATCTTGAATACAAACCAGAAATTTTATCAGATTTATTCCTTGATTATAATTTTTCTTTCGGACTCGATTTACATGGTGAAGTTCTCTTTACAGGAGAACAGTGGGGTTTTAATGTTGCAACAGATGCGTTTGAAAAAATTGATCCAACATTTCAATTGAATTTTATAATTTCACAAAAGATCCCTATTTCTACTGAATTTTCACCAAAAATATATTTAAAAATTAATAATATTACCGATGAATATATTCAAACAAGGATAGGTTTGCCTGAACCGGGAAGAATGTTCTATTTTGGAATTAGTTCACAGTTTTAATGGATACAAATGTCGTTCATTTATCCGATAATTTTCACGAGGCAATCAATTCCTCAATAAAGGTATTGAAAAATGGGGGGGTGATTATTTTCCCTACAGATACCGTATATGGAATTGGTTGCCTGTGGAATTTTGATGATGCCATTAAAAATATTTTTGAGATTAAGCATCGTGATTATACTAAACCTCTGTCTGCATATTTTTCCAGTATTGAAATGATGGATGAATATGTTGCTGAAATACCTGATATTTTTTATGAAATTGCAAAAAAATATTTACCTGGGGCATTAACAATTATCTTAAAAAAGAAAGATAAGATAAGCAATATTGCCACCTCAAACTTGCCAACAATTGGTATCAGGATTCCCAATAATCATTTTATCTTGGAATTGGTTCAAAAATTAGGTGAGCCAATACTTGGAACATCCGCCAATATTTCAAATGAAGGTTCAATTAAATCAGCTAAAATTGAAAGTCAAATATTTAATAATAGAGTTCCATTAATTATTGAAGATGATGAGAATATGATAGGTACAGAATCAACCATTATCGATTTAACCCAAGATCAGCCAAAAATTATACGTCAAGGCGCATTAGAAATCCAAGAATTCTTGAAATAATGTTGATTTTATTAATTATGTTTAATATTTATTAGAAATTTCTTAATTTGCATTTCTAAAAAAATGAAAATAAAAATATGTATACAGTATTATTAATTTTAGGAATAATTGCCTCAATATTATTAATTGCGGTAGTTCTAATGCAACCTGGTAAAGGCGATATGTTAACAGGAATGGGGAATTTAACAAGTTCATTTACATCAATGTTTGGCAGCAGACAGACATTAGATTTATTGCAAAAAATAACAATTGGATTAGCAATTGCTATCTTAGTTTTTACAATAATTACAAACAAGTTTTTTGTAAGCCAACAACAAACTGTACCAAAGCCATTTATTGAAGGGACTCAGTTGCCACCAAGTGCACCACCTGTAGGTCAACCCCAAATTCCTACATTACCTGGAACTAAATAAAAGAGAAATTAAAGAAATTAAAAAAATTATTATAATTTTTTACTTAATTCTAATAAGATTTTCTTTTCTCGTTCTGTAAGACTCTGATAACCGTATTCGCTTATTTTATCGAGGATTTCATCAATTTTATGTTGAGTAATTTCTTCACCTTCAATAAAAATACCTGAAGAGGTATTTGGGCGATTTTTTTTGGATTTTAAATCGTCTTCATCATCTTCAATTTCATATAATCTTCGTGGAGGTGTTTCTTTTGGTTTCTGCCAACGAGCTTGAAAAAATGAAGGATTATTAGCGTTGGGTCTATCGCTTGCCTTAGGAAATGAAGATTGAGAATAGAAATCACGTGTTGTAGAGGGTTTTCTTTTACCTGAAAGCAATCTCTCTAAAAATGGCATAAAACCTGTTTTATCACCAAATAATATTAGAAGTAATCCAAACAGTGCTCCCCCGAGATGAGCAAAATGAGCAACACCATCTTGAGCAGGACTTAATCCTGAATATAATTCAATCCCAGCAAAAATAATCACAAATAATTTTGCAGGGATTGGAATAAATAATGGGAACATAAAAATTGGTCGGTTAGGGAATGTCATTCCAAAACCAAGCAAGACGCCATAAATTGCACCCGATGCGCCTATTGTTGGAGCAGTAGGTCCAAATAAAGGGCTAACAAATAATTGGCATAACCCTGCACCAATTCCGCATAATAAATAATAGATAATAAATCGTTTAGTTCCCCATAGTCTTTCTAGTTCAATTCCAAACATCCATAATGCGAACATATTGAAAAATAGATGCCACCACCCACCGTGCAAAAATTGATAAGTGATTAATTGCCAAATCCAAAAACGATGGAGTGAAAATGAGCCATAATCGCCTCCGAACACAGGTTGGAGAGCGAATACATTTATTACCCACTCCCCAAGAGGGATCCCATTAATCGTAAAAAAATTCAAAAAGAATGTTTGGAATAAAAATACTGCAACATTAATTATAATAAGCCATTTTATTGCAGGTGGGAAAATACCTGAAACAATACTGCCACGTTGGTTTCCATAATTTGCCATTTAAAATCTATTATTTTAAAATTTGACGAAAATGTATATTTGTAATTGCTTTTTATAATTTTGAATATATATCCTTTAAAAATATAGATGCTGATTGAATAATATCCGTAGGAGCAATTTCATTCATACATTTAAAATGACCAAGTGGGCAATGCTCACGGCCTATATGT
>DAOTPH010000242.1:0-2706 GCA_035451765.1 Bacteroidota bacterium
TTTATGATTTATTTATTGTTTTATATATTGAAATCTTTATTAATATATTTTAATTTAAAATGAATTAAAATATTTAAATTAAAGAATAATACAAAATTAGTAAAAATATAAATAATAATTATAATTATTTATATTAACATTTTTTAATTTTATTTAAGAAAAATTGAATTGAAAAATTATTAAATATTTCTTATAAATTTGATAGATTAATAGCTATGCTCCTCAATTTTTACTTTCCCTCTAAACACGTAATTAACCCAAATTGTATATCCAATAACAAAAGGCATTCCAATCGCTGCAATAATTAACATTGTCTTTAAAGTCAATTGTGAAGAAGCTGCATTATAAATATTCAAGGAATAATTAGGGTCAATTGTCGATGGAACAAAATTCGGAAACATACTGATTGCAAATGTTGCCATTGCGAAAAATATTATTAAGAACGAATATATAAATCCTTGCTTATATTTTTCTTTTGAAATACGACTTGGAATTAATAGTGAAAGAACTAAGACCAACATTGATATTATAAATAAAAATGGATATGATTGAAAATTCTTGATTGCTTGAGGCACAATAAGTATGGTAATAATCGAGACAATAACCCATAATGCTGAAAAAATCCAAGCAAAAATAATTGCGATTTTATTGAGTTGGTCATTTAATTCACCCTCTGTTTTATTTAAAGCATACAAAGAACCATGCATAATGAATAAAACAAGGGTAAGAATACCGACCAACACAGGATACGGCATTAAAAGCCCAAAAAGAGATATATTAATATTTTTATCAGCACCTACCGGCAATCCTGTGAGTAAATTGCCAATTGCAACACCAAAAAGAACAGGTAATATTAAACTTGAAATTCCAAAGACCAGATCCCAGAAATTCATCCAACTTGGTTTTTCAATTTTGCTCCTGAACTCTAAAGCAAGTCCTCGTGCAATTAAAAATAATAAAACAAGCATCAAGGCAAGATATAATCCAGAGAAAACTGAGGCATATACGTGTGGAAAAGCAGCAAATAAAGCTCCCCCACCTGTAATTAGCCATACTTCATTTCCATCCCAAACAGGACCTATTGCATTCATTAATATTCGTTTATGATTTGGATTTTTTATGAAAAGTGAGGTCGCTCCAACCCCCAAATCAAATCCATCAAGTATTGCATATCCTCCTAATAATACTGCAATCAATATAAACCATATAATATTTAGTATCATTTTTTTCTCCTTAATTATTTTCAATAGTTTCAGGGACAAATTCTTGTAATTCATCTGGGCCTTGCTTAATCTTTTTTACCATTAAATAAATGAATAAAATGAGCAGGGCTAAATAAAGTAATGTAAACAATATCAATGAAAACAAGACTTCCCCACTCGATACTACTGTCGAAACAGCATCTTTTGTTCGCAAAAGTCCATACACAATCCAGGGCTGCCTGCCTACTTCTGCAGAAATCCATCCTAATTGATTTCCAAGCGTGGGGAATATGAACATAATCAAACTCAATTTTAAATACCATTTAGGTTTATGAAATTGGAATTTACCCCACACAATTGCCGAGTATAGAGCATACAGAATTAAAAGCATTCCAATTGCAACCATAAAATGATACGTCTGAAATGTTAGATTAACAGGAGGTATATCAGGTTCAAATTCTTCAAGTCCTTTGACAGGTTTAGAAACATCATTATAAACAAGGAAAGAGAGCATACCGGGGATTTTTATACCTGAAGTAACTTTTTGTTTTTGATTGACGCAACCAAAAATATACATATCGGCGGGTTTGGTATTCCAATGACCCTCAAAAGCTGCAAGTTTAGCTGGTTGATTTATAGCAAGATGTCGGGAGCTTTGATGTCCAGTAAAAAGTTGTAGCAATGAAGCAATAATAATAACAACAGTAGCAATTTTCATCGAAGGTATTGCCATCTTTAGGTGCTTATTTTTTAAGATATAATAAGCATTAATTGACATAAAAAGTAATGCACCAGTCAGCCAGGCAGCGATGATGGTGTGCGTTAATCTATCAACAGTCGAAGGGTTAAAGGCAGCTGCCCAGAAATTTGTAATTTCAGCACGCATGAAACCGCCTTCATTCACAATATGATATCCTGCCGGTGTTTGTTGCCAGGAATTAGCAATTAATATCCATAATGCAGATAAATGAGCACCAAAAGCAACTAAAATTGTCGAAACAAAATGAGTTTTAGGACTTACACGGTTCCAACCGAAAACTAATACACCTAAAAAGGTAGATTCGAGGAAGAAAGCAAATACACCTTCAGCTGCCAAGGGGCTTCCAAAAATGTCCCCTACAAAACGGGAATATTTTTCCCAATTAGTGCCGAATTCAAATTCCATTACTACACCTGTTGCAACTCCTGCAGCAAAAGTAAGTGCAAATATCTGCACCCAGAAGCGGGTTAGATTTTCCCACATCTTGTCTTTTGTTCTTATATATTGGTATTCAAGAATAATCAACAAAATGCCAAGTCCAATGCTTAATGGTGGATAAAGGAAATGAAATCCCGCAGTTACCGCAAATTGAATTCTTGCAAGTAAAGTAACATCCATAGAAAATCCTTTAGTTTACTTTTTAATAACGATATAATATAAAATTAAGAAATTTTCAGATATTTATTATTCTAAAATAAAACTTTCAAAAAAAATACTTTTTTATTTATCAAAAAGATGGATATT
>DAOTPH010000243.1:0-2667 GCA_035451765.1 Bacteroidota bacterium
TGGCAAGTGGTGTGGGATTCGATGCTCCTTCAAAAACAGCAAGCACAGCCAGCTTGTTTCCTGTATGCATATATTCATCAATCCAGCCATTATCAATAGTAAATTTATCGAATTTGCGAATTTGAATTTTTTCACCGAACTTTGCTAATATTTCATTGTGGATATTTTCTATTGTATCATTGCCAACTTTAATTTTCAATAATTCATCAACAGTTTTAATATCATTATCAAAGAAAGCGTCACGCAAAAGTGATACATATTTTACAAATTCTTCATTTCGGGAAACAAAATCTGTTTCACAATTTACTTCGATGATAATTGCTTTTTTTAAATCAGCACTTGTTTTTGTATAAATTAGACCTTCTTTTGCCACTCTGCCTGCACGATTTGAAGCTGAGGCAGCTCCTTTTTTTCTTAGAATTTCAATTGCTTCTTTTGTATCACCATTTGCTTCAACCAATGCTTTTTTGCAATCGCCAATACCCGCGCCTGTCTTTTCACGTAATTCTTTGACCATCTGGGGTGTTACTTCGACCATAATTTTATCTATTTTTTTAATAATATTTTGCTTTATTAATTTTCTTCTTGTATATCAATATCTGTAATTTTTGTTTCTTTCGGATATTCTTGCTCATTTATTTCATCTTCTGTAAGAACATCTTCAGATTGGGACTTTCTTCTTTCGCGGAATTTCCGCTTTGTTCTAACAGCCTGTTCTTCAGCTGGTTCTTCTAATTTAGCTTGTAGATGTTTTTCACCTTCTAATTCAGCAATTCTAACTCTCGAAAGGCTACTTCCCTCGAGAATTGCATCACCAATAATATTTGTAATCACTTCCAATGTCTTTATTGAATCATCATTTGCGGGAATTGGAAAATCAACCAAATCAGGGTCGGTATTTGTATCGACAATTGCAATAATCGGAATGCCAAGAGTTTTAGCTTCTTGCACTGCAATATGCTCCTTTTTTAAGTCTGTAATATATAATGCACCAGGCAATCGAGTCATATTTTCAATTCCGCCAAAGACTTTTCGCAATCTTTCTCTCTCTCGATTTAACAATAAACGCTCTTTTTTTGTCAATCTTTCAAATGTTCCGTCAGTTTCCATTTTGTCAATGGTATTTAACCGCTTTATACTCTTGCGAATTGTAATAAAGTTAGTTAGCATACCACCAAGCCAACGTTCAGTAACATAAGGCGCACCACAACGTTGAGCAACTTCTTCAATAATTTGTTTCGCTTGTGGTTTTGTGCCAACCATTAGGATAATTTTGCCCTCTGCAGAATAATCAAGTGCGGCTTTTCTTGCATAATCGAGAAGAATTTGAGTTTTTCGGAGGTCAATGATGTGTATTCCATTTTTTTCTCCGAAAATGAATTTTTGCATTTTTGGATTCCATCTACGTGTCAGATGTCCAAAATGCGCCCCTGCCGCTAGCAGGGTTTCGATTGAAACGCAATGTTCCATAATTTTCTCCTTGTTTTTACATCTGTTCCTATCATCTTGCTCGAACATTCAGAATCGAACACAATCGAGCAATCCAGAAACATGGATTATTTTATATATAATTAATTAAAATTCTTTTGAAAAAGACCGAAAAATATTTTAACGTTTTGAGAATTGGAATCTTTTACGTGCTTTTTTCTGGCCATATTTTTTACGCTCTACCATACGAGGATCTCGGCGTAGCAATCCTTCAGGTTTCAATTTATCGTGATATTCTTCATTGAATTCTACTAATGCTCGTGCTATACCTAATTGAATGGCACCTGCTTGCCCTGTAACTCCACCACCTGATGCTTTAATTATAATATCAAATTTTCCAAGTGTATCGGTTAATCTCAATGGTTTTAATACTGCACCACGTTCATATTCAACAGGGAAATATTCAAAAAAAGGACGCTCATTTACCGTGATTTTCCCTGTTCCTGGCATTAGCCGCACCTGAGCTACTGATGTTTTTCTTCTACCTGTTGCTTGAATTACATTCATATTAATTCTCCTCGTAATATTTCAAAGTATATAATTGTGGTTTCTGCGCCTGATGAGGATGTTCTGAACCCTTATAAACTTTTAATTTCTTAATTATTTGTCTACCTAGACGATTTTTTGGCACCATTCCCCATACTGCATGCTCAATAACGTAAACAGGATTTTTTTCAATCATCTTTTTAAAAGAATTAAATCTTGCTCCCACAGGATAACCCGTATGATGAAAGTACTGCTTCTGTTCGGCACGCTTCCCTTCTACCTTTACTTTCTCAGCATTAATAATTATCACAAAATCACCATTATCAACGTGTGGTGTAAAATTTGCTTTATGTTTGCCACGCAAAAGTACTGCCGCCTCAGTTGCAACACGCCCAAGCGTTTTCCCTTCAGCATCTATTATCCACCAATTATGTTCCGCATCTTCTTTTCTCAAAGATTTTGTTATATGAGCAGAAATTTCCACAATTTTCTCCTAAATAAAAATAAAGTTTAAGTTTTAATTTTTCTGAATTGAAAAATAATAAAATTACAAAATTAATAAAAAAAGAAAAATAATAAAACACAATTTTTATTTATGAATCTAAAACTTGAAGTCGTAGATTCTGAGGATTAGAGTAGTAGGGGCAATTCATGAATTGCCCCTACAATATGTAGAGACGCAAAATTTTGCGT
>DAOTPH010000244.1:0-2663 GCA_035451765.1 Bacteroidota bacterium
TCAGCTGCACTGTATGTTTTCAATGCCATTATCATATTTTCATTAGCTGAAATAAACGAAGATAATTCCAGTACATCATTTGCAATATCAGATTGAGGATCTACATTTATTTCCGCAAGTATTGCCTTTGCTGTGTCTATTTTGCCTTGATAATAATAGCACTTAGCCTTATTGAATTTTGACTGATTTGCATAAATTGAATATTCACTTTGGTGGGTTTGCTCGCTTAAATTAATAATATTGTTGTAAATACCTATAGATTTGTCAATTTCTTTTTCTTTTAAATAAAGTTCGGCAAGTTGTAATTGAGCATCAAGATATTTATTTGTCAATCCGCGCCTTTGCTGTATTTTGGTTAAATACTCAATTGCCTTTTTATTGTCGTGTAAATAATGAGCGTAAATATTTGCAAGTGAAATATATGCATCGCTTTCCTGCTGTGTGTTCGGATAATCTTTTATGATTTGATTATAAATTGAAATTAGCTGCTTTATATTATCATCTGATAATCTCTTATCTGCTAAAAATTTTTGTTCCAATGCGCGTGCAAAACCATAAAGTGCTGAGGGTGTATTGGGATTCTTTTTCCCTTGTTCAATAATCAGCGAATATGCTTTTATTGCAATATCATATTGCCCATCGATATTAGAAGTATTTGCAAATCTAAGCACTTCGGCATAATTAGAATTATATAATTTGTCAATTTTTAATGTAATTTCCAATGCTTTATCAAAATCGCCAATATTTCTAGCATACCAACTATATAAATATAAAATATAGGGATCTTCATTTGTATATGAAAGCGATTTATCGAGTGTTGCCTTAATTATCGGTTTTGCCGATTCATTGAGCATAAGAGCATAAAGTTGCCCTTGTGCCAATGCAAGATTATGGGTTATAAGCAAATTATTAATTATCTCATCGAAACTCTTTTGATAATCACCCAAAAGCGTATAAACCTTGACAAGTTCCTCACTAAACAAATTCTTAGATTTCAACCTGTTGCGTCCATCCAATAGCACATCCTTTGCTCTATCATATAATTTTAATGAAATAAATGCTTGAGATAAAAGCAAATAATCATCTTGTGTTTTTGCCAATTGCTGAGCTTTAGGCCAGGTTTCGTTTGCTTTAATAATGTCCCCTTTTAGCCAATATGTTTGAGCCAAATACGCATAATTTATAAAATTTGGCACGATCTGAACTCTTTCCTCAAGGAATTCAAGCAAATCGTTATATTTGTTTTGCAGAGATAGTACCCGCACATAACAATCTATATAGGCTTGATTTGTTTTATTTGAATTGGTCAATTGTGCGTAAATGCTTTCTGCTGATTTCAAATCGCCTGAGCGTTCGTAAGATTGAGCAAGTTGGAATTGCCTTTGCTCAAGATTTTGCGAGAATGCCACAACAGGAAGCAAAAGCAATAATGCAAATATTAGCTTTTTCATTTTATCATATTATTAAATATAAAAGACGTAAAAATCAATCAAATCATTGAATAATCAATATTTCTTGATATTTTTCCATAATTTCCTCAGATGCTCAACGATTTTTGCTTCCCTGCCATTATTTGTTGGAAAATAGAATTGCGTCGGTTGAAAATTTATAGGAAAATAATTTTCTTCCACAAAATGATTTTCAAATTCGTGAGGATATTTATAACCTTTTGCGTAGCCTTCTTCTTTCATTAATTTTGTTGGTGCATTTCGTAAATAAAGTGGTGGTTCGAAATTAGGATTATTTCTAACAACTTCCTGCGCACTAACCAGCGCCATATAAGAAGCATTGGATTTCGGGCAAGATGCAAGATAGGTCACCCCTTGCGCGAGATTTATACTCGCCTCAGGCAGCCCTATCATCTGCACAGCTTGGAAAACCGATACAGCAACCATCAGCGCCGCAGGATCGGCATTTCCAATATCTTCGCTTGCAAATATCACCATTCGCCGAGCAATAAAAAGTGGATCCTCACCCGCTTCAAGCATTTTTGCCATCCAAAGCATTGCTGCATCAGGATCCGAACCCCGCAATGATTTTATAAATGCAGAAATTGTGTCATAATGGTATTCACCCTTTTTATCATAAAGTGGGATTTTCTTTTGCATTGCATTTTTCAAAATTTCTTTAGTTATATAAATCTTGCGAGTATCATATTTTCGAGCTAGTTTGAACGATGCTTCCAATAAATTCAATGCATTACGTGCATCTCCTGAGGAATATTCATAAAAATCATCTAAATCTTCAAATTCATATTCATATTTTGAAAGGATTTTATCCTGTTTCACTGCTCGCAAAATCAACTCCTTAATATTATCACCGCTTAATGGATTGAGTTTATAAACTTGCATGCGACTTAGCAAAGCGGGAATTACCTCAAATGACGGATTTTCTGTTGTTGCTCCAATTAATGTAATTGTCCCATCTTCCACAGAGTGAAGCAAAGCATCCTGTTGCCCTTTATTAAACCGATGAATTTCATCTATAAATAAAATGGTCTTTTTATTTCGTTTCAAATTTTTCTCTGCTCTCAAAAGCACTTCCCGAACTTCTTTTACACCGGATTCAACTGCTGACAACCGCACAAAATCAGCATTCATCTCATTTGCAATAACATAAGCCAATGTAGTTTTCCCGCTTCCCGGTGGTCCCCAAAATACTAT
>DAOTPH010000245.1:0-2657 GCA_035451765.1 Bacteroidota bacterium
GAATTCTGCACCAGGATGGTGCAGGCACATATAATAATGAGCAAGGATGCTCATTCCACATTATATTGCACCTGCGATGTAAGTCTTGGGTGCAATGCTTATGTTCGCTATGTCATAATATTTATTTGCAATTTATTATAAAATAATTTATAATTTTGTAAAAACATATTTAGGTATTGCAATTGAATTAGCGTTTACACGTTTAAATTTAGCATTAAATAATAGCGACAATGTTAGGCAATA
Organism: Bacteroidota bacterium; assembly: GCA_035451765.1. Lineage (GTDB taxonomy): Bacteria > Bacteroidota > Ignavibacteria > Kapaibacteriales > UBA2268 > UBA2268. The sequence goes on from DAOTPH010000245.1 coordinate 244, forward strand.
CTTATTTTAATAAATCAAAAATTATACTCATTGCTTTATTTCTTTCATTCATTCCTAATATAATTAGAACAGAGATTCTTGCAGAAGGTGTAAAGATTATTAATTCAAATGAAAAAGAACTGATCATTGAATTCCAGCCTCAATTTATGAATTTCTCTGAAATTGTTTCAAACGATGGAACAAATGCTGTAATTCCCAATATCAGAGGAGCTTGGAATGCTTCTGAAAAATCAGGTGAGCCTTGCGAAGCATATTTTACGCAAAATATATCTGTTCCAAATCCATCAGGATTCAAATTATCTAATGTGGAAATATCTGAAATTAATTCATATAATAAATTACTTGCCCCCGTTCCTACTTTAGCCAAAGAGAATGGAATGCCAACAGAAAAATACATTATTAATCAAGAACTTTATAATCAACCCATTCATCAATGGGTTGAGGTGCAATATGCTGGAATTGGCCGCGATAGATATATTGCTAAGGTGAAAGTGCTTGCTGCACGTTGGAATTCTCAAACTCAATCAATTGAAATCCCCAAAAAAATTCGTGTGAAAATCTCGTTTGAAGATGTTTCTCAAAAAAATCAGAAATTTTCAGAAAATGATTTGCCAATTGGAATTAATTATTATACTACGCCAAATTTTAGAATTTCTGATAAGCAACAGCATTTTGAAAAAAAGAATTATAATCAATTGCAGGAAGTTGCCAACAATTGGATAAAAATCGAAATCCCAAAGGAAGGAATTTACAAAATTGATGCAACTTTGCTTGCAAGCATTGGTGTTAATCTTACAAAAAATGATATACCAACAATAAAAATATATGGAAGTGGTGGCAAAGATCTAAGCGAGCAAGTCTCCGATGCTTCACAGAATTTGATGAAGGAACAAGATATTATTGTTCGAACGAAACAAGATGGTACTTTAGATGCAATTATTTTTTATGGTGCATCGACAAAAGGATATGAGTTTCGGTTTGATGAAATTCACAGATACATTAATCATTATTCCGATAATAATTATTATATGCTAACCTGGGGTGGTGACCCTGGAAAGCGTGCTGTGGCACAAGAAACTGAAAATTTAGAGGTAATCAATCGCCCTCAAACATATTATCACAGAATAACACTTGAAGAAGAAATAAATGCACCTTATACACCACCTGCGGGGAGAACTTGGTTTGGTCGAACACTTTTTTCTTCTTCAAGTCCTCTATCTTATATTGATTTATTGCCTAACTTAGATAGAACACAGAACATCTTATTCCGATTTTCTCTTGCACATCGATCTACAACAAATGGTTTTTTTACAATTTTTCAAAATAATGATCGAATAGGTGATTTTCTTATTTCTTGGTCAGCAGTAAGTAACTATCATCCTGCAACAAGAATTTTTGTAACTGCTACTTATCCTGCATCGAAAATAAGTTCAGATGATAGAAGTGCTCTCAAAATAGAATATAAAAATCCAAATTCGCCAACCTCAGCAATTGGTTTTTTGGATTATTACGAAATTCATTTCCCACGTAGTTTTTATGCAATCAATAATGAACTCAGCTTCTATGCGGACACATCTCTTTCGGGAATGACAGAATTTTCAATTAATGGATTTAATGGTGATTTACTTGGTTTCGATTTAACTGATATTCGACAGCCAAAATTATTAAAAAATCTATCTAATACAGGTGGTATATTTGTATTTAGGAAAAATCTAACTAAAGATTCTCTAAATAGATTCTATATATCGGGAATCTTAAACACTCCAAAAATTGAAAAAGTAGTGCTTGCTAATTTGAAATCTCAATATCAAGGCGAGGAAGTTATTATGATAACCGATAAATCTTTGTTAAAATCTGCTCAGAAATATAAGGAATACCGTGAGAGTCATAGCGACTTGAAAGTTTATATTGCTACAACTGAAGATATATATAATGAATTCAATGCTGGTTTGCCTGATATTACAGCAATTAGGGATTTTATTTCTTATGCATTCAATAATTCGATAAATAAGCCTAAATATGTTATTTTATGGGGTGATGGGCATTTTGATTTTCGCCATATTCAATACAAACAAACAAATTTTATTCCTGCTTATCAAGTTTCAGATGAATATGTTACAGATTTTGATGAAATAAATCAATCGTGGACAACTGATGATTTCTTTGTACGAGTAAAAGGCAATGATTTAATTATTGATTTAGCTATCGGTCGGATGACAATAAGATCTGATGCTCAAGGAACGGATATAATTGATAAAATCGACCATTATGAAAATGCTTCCTCAGAGGATGATTGGCGTACACATATTATAATGCTTGCCGATGATGGGCCATCTGGAGATTCGTATGGAGGCAGTTTGCCATTTGAGTATCAGCCATGGTATATCCCTGATTCTGAGGATATTTTTAGAGAT
>DAOTPH010000246.1:0-2630 GCA_035451765.1 Bacteroidota bacterium
AATATACTAAGCTAATCAATGAATTAATTATTGAAAACAAAGCATACATAGGTACAATCAAACTTGGCGCCACAACAAAATCTTTCGATAGAGAAACAAGAGAAGAATCACATTCTGATATATCACATATTACAAATAGACAAATCAATGAACTAACTTCATATTTTAAAGGAAAGATAGAGCAAATCCCACCCCTTCATTCTGCAAAGAGACTAAAAGGCAAAAGAGCATACCAATATGCCCGATCTAATTCTAATATTGAACTGGAGCCACAAACAGTCGAAATTTTTGATTTTCAAATAACAAATATTGAACTTCCATTTGTTTATTTTTATATTCAAGTTTCAAAGGGCTTTTATTTGCGAAGTTTTGCAAGGGATTTTGGCAAGCAATTAGGGATACCATCATATCTTTATTACTTACGGAGAATTATGATTGGTGATTATAGAGTAAATGATGCTGTTACTATCAATGATTTTACTACAAAATTTAAAAATTTTCAAGAAAATTAGTAAGTTAGCTAATAAAACCTTGTTTAATTTTTTGTAATATTTTAATTTAGTTTTTTTAATCTTTTTCTTATGGATATATACGAATCTCTCGAAGACATTCCTTTTAATCCAGAAACTTATTTAACGATAGGTACTTATGATGGTGTGCATCTTGGGCATAGACTAATACTCGAAAAACTTGTAGCGGAATCTAAAAATCTAAATAAAAGAGATTTGGTAATTACTTTTGACCCTCATCCTCAAATTGTGCTGAAAAAGGTAGACAAACCTGAGTTATTTCTACTTACTACAATAAAAGAAAGACTCTATTTGCTTAAAAAATTCGGAATAAATAATGTACTAATTATTCCTTTTTCTTGGGAATTTTCACATATTGAAGCTGAGGAATTTCTCGAAGAACTTTTAATAAAAAAAATAGGTTTGGAGAAGATATTTATTGGTTACGACCATAGTTTTGGTAGAAATCGAAGGGGGAATGCAGAATTATTGCAAAATTTATGTAATAATCGATATGAAATTGAGCAAATTCCACCATTTACTTATAATAATGAAATTGTTTCGAGCACAGTAATAAGGAATTCACTAAAATCAGGCAATATTGAAAAAGCAAATGCAATGCTTGGCTACGATTATTTTGTGCATGGCAAAGTTATTTTTGGTAGGGGAATGGGAGTAAATCTTGGTTTTCCAACAGCAAATATCAAACCTGAGAATATACATAAGTTATTACCTTCGTATGGTGTGTATATAGTCTATTCCATAATCGATGGAGTAAAATATTATGGAATGGCTAATATAGGCGTCAGACCAACATTGACAAATGATATAAAACCAACTTTGGAAGCACATTACTTGGATTTTAATGGGGATCTCTATGACCAGGAATTGATAGTTTTCTTTTTGCATCGTATTCGACAAGAATTAAAATTCCCTAATGCAGATTTGTTAATCGAAAGAATGCAAGAAGATGAAGAATATACAAGAAATTATATTTTTGAACATAATTATATATAATATAGATTTTAAAAGGAAAAACAATGAAAACATTACCATTATTAGGCGATGAAGCAATAGCACAAGCCGCTATAGATGCTGGAATAAGTGCAATTTATGCGTATCCAGGGACACCATCAACAGAAATAACAGAGTATGTAATGGGGTCAAAGCAAGCACGTTCTAGCAAAATTGTTTCTCAATGGACAGCAAATGAAAAAACAGCTGTTGAGGGAGCTTTAGGGGTTTCTTATGCGGGAAAACGCGCAATGGCCTGTATGAAACACGTCGGTCTGAATGTTGCAGCTGATCCCTTTATGAATTCTGCTATTACAGGTGCAAATGGAGGGATTGTTATTGTCGCAGCGGATGATCCTTCAATGCATTCGTCACAGAACGAACAGGATTCACGTTATTATGGCAATTTTGCCTTGATCCCAATTTTTGAACCGCACGACCAACAAGAAGCTTATGATATGGTTCATTTTGCGTATGATTTTTCTGAAAAATATCAAATACCAATATTGATGAGATTGACAACCCGATTAGCGCATTCCCGTGCAGGGGTGACATTAAAAGAGCAAAGACCTCAAAATGAGCATCATCTTCCCGAGGATTTCCGCCAATATGTTTTGCTCCCTGCAATTGCAAAAAAACGTTATCAAGCGCTTTTATCAAAACAAAGTATTTTTGAAGAAGAATCTGAAAATTCTATTTATAATTTTATCATAGAAGGCACAGACCGTTCATTAGGAATAATTGCAGCGGGAATTTCATATAATTACTTAATGGAAAATTATCAAAAAAATAATCTCAAATATCCTGTATTAAAAATAGGGCAATATCCATTGCCGAAAAGAATGATAAGTAAATTTACAAAGATGTGCGATGAAATTCTTGTGTTAGAAGATGGTTATCCATTTATCGAGGAGAAACTAAACGGGATATTTGAAACACCAATACAAATTCACGGAAGATTGGATGGAAATTTGCCAAGGGCTGGTGAACTCAATCCTACTATTGTTGCAAAAGCATTGAAGTTGCCCGCAAAAAAGGTTTATGAAATCCCCAATATTATTGTTGGAAGACCTCCTGAATTATGTCCAGGATGCGCACATATTGATA
>DAOTPH010000247.1:0-2629 GCA_035451765.1 Bacteroidota bacterium
GCATTGCAATTTACTTTTGTAAAGCTTCCATCGCCATTGCCTTTAAGCAAAATGCTTGGCTGCTTTTTATCATTTGCATAATCATAAAACCATTGCGCCATAAATAAATCCAAATTTCCATCTAAATCATAATCTAAAAATCCTAATCCAGTGGTATTTACAAGTCCAAGTTGATATAGTCCGCTATTTGACAATAATTTAAAATGACCTGTTCCATCATTTAAATATACCTCACTTCTATCGCCCGGGTCGAGCGTATCGAGATACATTTGCAAACGGTGATAGTAAATACTTGAAACTAAATCAGGGTATCCATCATTATTGACATCCACAAATGCACCAATATCAGCAATTCGTCCTTTTTTATTTGGATCTCGATTAATATTAATTCCTGAACTATCAGTCCATTCGATAAATATGCGTTTAATGTTGCTTGATGCATCAGGATTGGGAACATTTAATAAAATATGCAATCGATTTTTATTTGTTGTACCTTCCGACCAAAGCAAATCAGGATAATTATCGCCATTAATATCATAAAGAGCAATTCGCGAACCCCGTGCAGATTCCAATCCCACTTCTTTTGTAATATCAGTAATCCAAGAAGGATTAGGTTCCTCTGAGATTGCTAAATTAATATAAAATACAAATAATATAAATATAGTGAAAATCTTATTAAAATTAGAAATTCTCATTTTTATCTCATTAAAAAAGCAAATTTAAAAAATTATACAAAATTTATTTATATAATTTAATTATTTATCCAAGATAATGTTGTACATAAAGTCTCATTTCTGACAATTCAAGAGCGCATAAATTGCCAAGCAGAGGATTGTATGCATAAACACAACCCCCATCGAGAAAAATAATATTTTCTTGCAATGATGCTTCTATTATATCGAGCGGAGTGGGAGTATGACCAATTATTATTTTTTTACTAAATTTCGATTTATCATAATATCTATCGCGGGTCCAAATCATTGCATCGGTATCTTCGAATGGATTATCTTTATGAAGATTTAATCCTGCATGAACAATAACATATTTTTCTAATTCATAATAAAAAGGCAATGAACCAATCCAATTGAGATAAATTGAAGGTATCTCTTTGGCATTTTTTACTTTGAATGATAAGAGGGTCATTTCACCGCCATTTATGTATCTCCAAGAATATTCATTTTCTTCAGATATTAGGGTATCAAGTAACATTTGTTCATGATTTCCTTTAACTGGATATACATTATAACCTTCAAGAATTATATTAAAAATAAAATCAAGTGTTTGCTTGCTTCTGGGTCCTCTATCAATATAATCACCGAGTAAGTATATTGAATCTTGCTTTTGGATTTTACATTTTTCAAATAAAGTACGAAAAGTTAAATAGCAACCGTGAATATCCCCAAAAACAAATATTTTACTTTCCATAATATTTAAATTAAGAAATTCAGATAAAATCTTATATTTAATAAAAAATATATAATTTGCATATTTTTTATAATTAATTTAATGGAAAAAGCACCTATTATTGCAGCAATTGATATTGGAACTAATTCAATACATCTAGTAATTGCTTCAATAAATCAGCGGGAGGTTCTGACAATTATCGACCAAGAGAAAGAAATGGTTAGACTTGGCCAGAGCGGCAATGATATGAAATACCTGCAAGAAGATGCAATCGAGAGAGGTATAGAAACTTTAAAACGCTTTGCAAAGCTTGCCGAAAACCACAATGCCAAAATACGAGCTGTCGCAACAAGTGCAGTTCGTGAAGCTCTGAATAAAGACATTTTTATCAATCGAGCTAAAGAAGAAACAGGAGTTAATATAGAGGTTATATCAGGTGTTGAAGAAGCAAGGCTAATATTTTTAGGTGTTAGCCATGCATTACCAATAACCGATAAAAATGCTTTGGTTGTCGATATTGGTGGAGGAAGTACCGAAACTGTAATTGGTAGAAATTATAAAATCAAATTTGCAAATAGCGATAAAATTGGTGCAATACGGCTCACAAAACAATTTCTTAACAGCCATAATTATACAAAATCAAAAATTGAAGAAATTCGGAAGTTTGTAATTGGCGAATGGACACCCACTTTAAATAATATTAAAAGTACAGGATTCGATTTAACTATTGGAACGTCTGGCACAATACAATCACTTGCTGCAATGTCCCTAATTGAAAATGGAGAGACACCCCCAGATTTTTTAAATGGATATTCTATATCCACAATGAAAATTTTAAATATAATTTCAAAAATATTAAAATGCAAAAATCCTCAAGAAATAAGCAAAATCCCAGGTATGGATACTCAAAGAAGCGATATTATTCTTGCGGGTGCAATTATTTTAGAAACATTTATTAATACATTGAATTTAAAAGAAATACTTGTTTCTCCTTATGCATTAAGAGAGGGTATAGTGTTTGATACTTACGAAAAAATGCTTGAGGTCGAGCAATATCACCATCTAACCAATTTACGATTTGAAACCATATATGACCTAGCTCACAGATATAACGTAGATATGAAACATTCTGAGCACGTCAAGCAAATAGCTTTAAAATTATTTGATTCTTTAAAAAAATATCATAATTATATAAAGTATAAAGAAGATATTAAACATATAAATC
>DAOTPH010000248.1:0-2611 GCA_035451765.1 Bacteroidota bacterium
CTTCAATGGCATTTATATTAATTTAACAGCTGGATTTTTAATTGAAAAGCAAACGAAGTATTTGCCAATTGCTGTGGTGACCGCAGCCTTAATTAATATTGCTACAAACTTCCTATTAATTCCCAAATATACATACTGGGGTGGAGCATGGGCTACTTTTATTGCATATTTTATTGCTGCTGTAATAATTTATTTATACTCACGTAAAGTATATCCTATTAATTATGATTGGCGAAGCATTTTTGAAACAGTTCTAATATCAGCAATTTTTATTATTATTAACATATTTCTTCCTGAATCTAATTTAATCGTCTTGTTTATTGTAAGGTGCATTTTATTAATCGCATTCGTTGCAATATTGTATTATTTAAAAATTATAAAATATTCAGATATAAAAGTATTGGAATCATTTTTAAAATTTCGTAGATGAAAGAGAAAAAAGATAATGAAGAAATTAATCGAGAAGACCGACAAATAGTTGCTCGAATTCTAGATGGTAATAAAAATGAATTTTCTAAAATTGAGCGACGTTATGGCACATTGATTTACTCATTATTAAGAAAAATGGTTCATAATTCTGAAGATGCAAAAGATTTGACTCAAGAAACATTTATTAAAATTTATAATAATCTTGCCTCATATAACCCAATTTATCCATTTTCTTCTTGGATTCTTAAAATTTCCTCAAATACTTGCATAGATTTTTTACGAAAAAAAAAGATTGACACAATCCCCTTAGAAAAACAAGATGATGATAATGAAAATGATATTTATCTTCAAATACCTGATACAACTTCTATTCCTGATAAGACCTTAATTAATAAAGAAAAAATTCAGAATCTTAATAAATTAATTGATATGCTTCCCGAAACTTACCAGAAAATAATTAAATTAAGATTTGAAGATGATTTGAATTATATTGAAATTTCTGAAACTCTGAATATTCCACTTGGTACTGTAAAGACTTTAATATTTAGAGCTCGGAAAATGCTTGAAATATTAGCTAAAAAACATAATGAACTTCTATAAAAACACAATATTATTTATCTCGTCAATTATGTTTTGAAACTTTTATAATTTTAAAACGTATTTTCTTATTAAATAGTCATTTTCAAAAATGAAAAAAAGCATCATATTCTTATTAACTTTTTTATCGATTTGGTCATATTCCAACTCTCAAAAATTCGATACACAAACTTATACTCTTGATGAATGTTTAAAAACTGCAATCCAAAATAATTATGATTTGATAGTGTATAAATCTGCCCTAAAAGCAGCATCATCAAATAAAACGAGCGCATTTGGTTCATACTTACCATCTGTACAATTTTCAGGTGGTTATTCTCGTACATTGAATCAACAAGGTGGTCGTACAGTTAATGTTGGTGGACAAATTATTCCCATTGGTACTCCATCTCCAAACTCTTATAGTATGGGACTGAATGCTGGGTTGAAACTTTTCGACGGACTATATCGTGAAGCAAATTTTAGAGCTGCAAATTATAATTATAATGCAACTGATTTAAATCTTCAACAGGGTATTGTAAATGTCAAAATTGATGTATATAGAAAATTCTTCGACTATGCGACAAAAAAGCAAATTGTGGAAATGCGTAGAGAGAATTTCGAGCAAGGCAAAAAGGAATTAGAAAGTATTCAAGCTCAAAATCAAGCAGGAGTTATACCAATTTCAACAGTCTATTCTAAAGAAGCAGATCTTGGAAATCTTGAACTTGAATTAGCAAAATCTGAAAATGATTTGAATCTTTCACGAGCCAGTTTATTATCTACTATGGGACTTGACCCTACTTTGAGTGTGGATTTTTCTATTGCAGACATAAAAACCGACATTTCTCAATTTGATATTGATGAATTTCGTAGTCGAATTGGAAATTTTGAAAAGATGCTTCAGGAAGCATTAAATATGCGGTATGATTACCAATCAAGCGAAAATTCTATGAAGTCTGCACAGGAAAGAATAAATATGTCTCGTTCATCGTATTTTCCTTCTATTCAATTGGGAGGGGGTTGGTCCTGGAGCAATAGTGAATTCAATCAATTCGATACTTATGGCAGATCTTATTTCGGTTTAAATTTGAGCATTCCACTTTTCGATGGTTTCAGTACAAATAGCAATATTGAGCAATCACAATATAGTTTAAAGCAAGCAGAAGTGCAGAGACTTAAACTTAATCAAACAATTAAAACACAAGTCGAGCAAGCACTGTTAAATCTTGACGCGAGCGAAAAGCAAATCCAAATTGCTCAAAAAGCATTTAAAGCTGCAGATTTAAACTATAAAGTATTAAAAAGTAGATTTGATGTTGGGTCTGCAAATATTACGGAGCTAATTCAAGCTAATACTCAGTATTTGACATCAAAAATAAATCAAATTACAAGTGTTTTCGGATATTTACTAGCTCAAAAAGAGCTAGAATATGCAATTGGTAGATTAAACTAGAGAATTTTTATGCAAGATTCTAATAAATATAAAGATCAAGAGGAAAGACTAAAACGGATGCTTCCTCAATATGGCAATCAATTTTCATTAAATGATTTTCGTGTAGGATTTTACTTACGTGCAGCTGCAAGTATAATCGATTTTATGTTT
>DAOTPH010000249.1:0-2608 GCA_035451765.1 Bacteroidota bacterium
CCACGAAATCGCAAGAAACCACATTCTTTGTATAATCCATATCTAGAAAAAATCGCGTAGTATCTTCTAGAGTTAAATTACTATACTGGAATGTTTCATTGATTTTTCTTCGTGGATCCATAACGTATTCAATAGGTTGAGTAATACGATAAATACGAGCTAGTGGCAAATGAGCTTTGTCGGTAAATCCGCCTGCCAGATTAATAATATCTATTAGAGTTGTTTTACCTTCATTAATAATATAAATCCCCGGCTTATTTACCTCGCCTTGCACTGATACCTTAGCAATTTGTTTGATTGGTTTTCCCGATTTCTTTCCGACAATTACAGCTGCACCAGCTTTCAATGGCAAATCTTGTCCAACAAAATTTCCTTGCTCTGTAAATTGCAATCGATTGCTTTCTCCATCTTGATAGAGTATTATATTAGAAAAATCTGCATCAGTAGTAAAGCCATAACCAAATTTCAGAAGCAATGAAAGGCTATCATTTTCTTTATATGGCAATGTTATAGGTCTGTTGATCTCACCAGCTATTGTTATTGTAGGATAGTTCTCAACTTCATAGGGAACAACAATTTCATCGCCCTCGCGAATATATGGATTGTATTCGGGATCATTCAATACTTTAGATTTTTCCATATCAACATTTTGAGATGTCCCATCATTATGCAGAAGCACTATATTTCGAGAATAATAATTTGAAACAGGAGAAAATTTATTTTGAATAAAGATTCGCTCGCTTTCACGTAGTTGTTCATTATATTTTATAAAAGATGAGTACTGAGAATATGGTGTTGCTTGAGCATCTACTCTATTGGCATAATTTATTGCAGTAGAAACCTGAAATGAAGCTGGTATAGTATAAATTGTAGGAAAAATAACATTACCTTTTATATTTATCAAGCAATTGCGTGCCTTTTGCAATGTCAAATTCACTTTTAATTCAGGATTTCGAGTTTGCAGAAACTTTTCAATTGTATCCTGAGCTTCTTTTAGGGTTTTGCCATATAGATTTATCTCGCCAAATCTTGGTAAGTCGATAGAAACAGATGGAGTTATTGTTAATATTGTAGGATATGGATTTATTGGATAAATCGAAAGCGATACAATATCGGATGGACCTAATCTATAATAAGCTGGATCAATTGCATTGCCAAGAGGGAGAGTCTGCATTTGCTGTGTTGTCTGTGTTGTTATATTTTTTTGATATTCTTGCAACAAATTTTGCTCTTGCTCTAATGGAGTTTCACCCTTCATTTGAGCATACAAATTAAAAGAAACCAAAAATGGAAAAACCAGCAAAGCACTATATAATCTTTTCTTTAACATATATCTATAATCAATTTAAAATTAATCAATCTACTAATTATTAATTTAATATATTATTTACAATTATTGTTGCAATTCTATTACCTGCATTTCCGTCCCAAAGAGGTGGTATTGCAATCCTTTTAGGGCGCTTTTTTATTATGTTATTAATTTCAAATTTAATAATATCAGGTTCTGGATTTATTAATCGATTTGTACCTAACTCGATAGTTATTGGACGCTCCGTTGTAGTCCGTAATGTAATACAAGGAATATCCAAATATGTTGTTTCTTCTTGAATTCCGCCCGAATCTGTCATAACAAAATAAGCATTCATCATACAATTTAGAAAATCAATGTAATTCATTGGCTCAACCATTATTAAATTTTTTAGTGAAATATACTTATCATATATATTGAATTCCTTCATCATTTTTGTAGTGCGAGGATGAACGGGAAAAATGATTTTTTTGAAATATGATAAATATTCGAAAATATCATAGAACATTGCTAATGATTCTCGATTATCCACATTGCTTGGCCGATGCAATGTCACAACCACATATTCATCTTTTTTTAAATTATTATTTTCCAAAAACTTTGAATTATCTACTTTATTTTTTGCAAAAATAAGAGAATCTATCATAGTATTGCCAACAAAAAAGATATTATCCGGATCTACTCCTTCATTAATTAAATTTGTATAGGCACTTTTTTCTGTAATAAAATGAAAATTGCTTATAGTATCAGTAAGCACACGATTGATTTCTTCGGGCATAGTTCTATCAAAGCTGCGCAAACCTGCTTCGATATGAGCAAGTGGGATTAATTGCTTTGCTGCAACAAGTCCGCAAGCAATTGTGGAATTTACATCCCCTACTACAATAATTAAATCAGGATTTTCTTTTTGGACAACTTTTTCAAATTCAATCATAATTTTTGCAGTTTGCTCAGAATGAGTTCCTGAGCCAACTCCAAGAAAATAATCAGGTTTCGGCAATTCCAAATCTCGAATAAATGCATCCGACAAATTAAAATCGTAATGCTGCCCTGTATGAACAATCAAATGTTCTAAATGATTATTCATATAGCTATTTAAATTCATTGAGGCTAATGCACGATGAATTGGTGCTATTTTCATAAAATTTGGCCTTGCCCCTACAACTGATATTATTTTTTTCATTTACCTTCACCAAGCAAAATGATATTGCTTCGATCTTTTATATTTTTACACGCATTTCGCGTATCAATAATGACTTTACTATTTCTTGCAATCATCTCATAATCAAATTTTGAGTG
>DAOTPH010000250.1:0-2601 GCA_035451765.1 Bacteroidota bacterium
TGTGTTTGAGGACCTGGCATAATAACGCCACCCTCAAAAATATTATTTTCATTTAAGATATTAATTGTTGTGGCAGTACCTACATCAATCGTTACAAAAGGAGGATTTGAATAAATTAGCCCACCTATAATTCCTAATTTTCTATCATCACCTGTGCCTGATATTTGAGAAAAATCCACTAAGATTTGTTCTTCAAGCAAAGAATTCACTAATATGTAATTAAATTGATTAAAATTAGAAATGATTTTGAGAAATTCATTTAAAATTATTGAATTGACACTTGAAATAGCAAATATTATTTCATTCTTTGAAAAATTACTAAGAAAAATTTTGAGTGAATTTGTAAAATTTGAATTATAAGAAAATGTTTCATAGGTATTTCCAAAAAGTATTTTCAATCGGGAATTACCAATGTCAACCGCAGAGTAGCGAGCGAGAATATTTTTATCAATCAAGTGAGTATCTAATACTATTTCCATTATCTATTATAAAATATTTATTATTTTCAAGTATTTTTGCATATAATCGACAATCTTCAAGAATTTCAATAATCTGAGCTTTTTGTCCTGTTTCAAGAATTATTACCTCTTTCCCAATTATATCTAGTTCATTCTTCCATTCATTATAAATCTTCATCGTGTCGCCATTTATATAAATATCAAAATAGAAATTAAAAAATTCTATAATTGAATTTTGGAGAACTTGTAAAGCGCTTTCATCATTTAGTTTAGATTTTTTATTACTAATTAAATTTAATTTTTTTAAAGAAGTTGCAGTATTCTCTAAATCGAGAGGAAAATTCTCTTCGAGAACATTTATTCCAATGCCAATAATAGAATTTTTGCAAATTGAGCCAGAGAAATTATGTTCAATGAGGATGCCTGCAATTTTCTTATAATTTTCACTATCTCTTGCATAAATATCATTAGGATATTTGATGCGGAAAATATTTAAATCAGTAGTATTAATTAGGGCATTTTTTGTAATCAAAGCAGACATTGGTTGAAGAATAGCAAGATTATTACTTGAGGGAGCAATATCGTAATTAATTCCAATTGATAAATATAAATTTTTACCATAACTACCAAACCAATCATTTCCTTTTCTACCGCGCCCCGCTGTTTGGTGCAATGCTGAGACAAGCACTAAATTATGTTGATTTAGTAACTCTCGAGCATAATCATTTGTAGAACTAACTTCTTGGAAGTTGTAAGTTTCAAGATCCATTAAGCATTGGTCTTTGTATTATTTTTCTTTTGTTTTTTGCTTAGTTCTTTTAATTCTTTAATCAAAAGAATTTCTGAATCTGTTAAGGATTCAGGTAATTTAGCCAACAATTTCACATATAAGTCACCACGTATTTCAGGATTATTATAGTTCGGCATACCTTGTTTTGACAATTTAAATACTTTTGTATTTTGTGTATACTTTGGAATATCGAACTTCACAGGTCCCCTTAGAGTATTAATTTTTGCAGAACCGCCAAGAATCATTGTAAGATAATCCACCCATACATCAACGTAAAGATCATCGCCTTTCCGTTCGAGTTTAGGGTGTGGAGCAATTTTAACAGTGACATATAAATCCCCATTTACACCACCATTTTTGCCTGGCTTTCCTAATTGAGGTAATTTCAAGACTTGCCCATCCTGAATTCCAGGTTTGAAACGAACCTCGACTTTCTTTGAATCTATTGAAAGTATACGTGTAGTGCCTTTGAAAGCTTCTTCGAGAGATAATTCAACTTCTGTTTGTAAATCCTCTCCTCGCGAAGGTGTTCGCCGATAACCTTGAGTTTGAGTATAAGAAGATGGCGAGAATCCTTCTCCAAATATCTTTTCAAAGAAATCTGACAATCCGCCTCCTGATGAAAAGAAATCGCCAACTGTTCGAGATTTTCTCCTGCCTCGTGAAGAAGGTTGTGAAAACCATTGTTCCCAATTAAATGAATCAGAAGTCCCCCCTTGGCTTTGGTAAGAATTCCATTCTGAACCAAGGTTATCATATTTAGCTCGCTTTTCTTTATCGCTCAGAACTTGATATGCTTCATTAATTTCTTTAAATTTTTCCTCAGCATTAGGATCCTGCTTATTTTTATCGGGATGATATTTTTTTGCTAATTCCTTATAGGCAGCTTTTATTTCATCAATCGTAGCATTTTTAGATACACCTAATATTTTATAATAATCTTTAAATTCCATCTTTCTCCTTTATTTATTAATTATGTTGACGAATTAAACAAAAGGAATAATAACGAAAGCAAATAAATCCCATAGAGCATGAGATATAACTATCATCGAACCCGAGCGATATTTCATAAATAGCCATCCCCAAGCCAATCCTGCTACAGCTGCTGCAAGTATTAGAATAAAATTGAAGCTCCATATATGAATAAAAGTATAGATGAATGTATTTATAAGATAAGCACTTACGGGCGACAATTTTTTGGATAGTGAATTTTGAGCAAAAGCACGCCAAAAGATTTCTTCTGAAGGTCCAATCCAAAATAACAAAGCTAAACCGATAAGAATTGAATCAGCTTGGGTTTTTGTTGCATATACATTCTCAATTTGGTGTGGTGCAAAATTAAAAATTGACCTT
>DAOTPH010000251.1:0-2590 GCA_035451765.1 Bacteroidota bacterium
GAATTGTTGCAATTCCATAATTTTTAATTAAAATTTGTGATGCTTCTATGTCATCTTTAAATAAATTATCAGGAAATTTCAACATCATAAAATATGAACCTTCAGGTTTATATGGAATGAATTTTGAACTTAGTAATTCATTATAAACAAAGTTGCGTTTTTGTTCATACAATTGTTTGAAATTAGGTAAATATTCATCTAATCTTTGAAATGCTTTTGCCATTGCATGCTGGCCAGGGGTATTGACTGCAAAGGTCGTCCATTGATGCACCCCGTGAATTGCTTCGATAAATTCCTTCCTGGCTATTGCATATCCAATTTTCCAACCTGTAAAACCAAAAGTTTTTCCACAAGATGAAATTGTAATTGTCCTATCTTGCATACCCTCAAGACAAGCAATTGGAGTGTGTTTAATATTATCAAATGTCAGAAATTCATAAACTTCATCTGAGATTACTAAGAGATTATATTTTTTAGCAATTTTTGCAATAAATTCTAATTCATTTTTTTTGAAAACCTTGCCTGTAGGGTTGTGCGGATTATTTAATATAATAAGCCTAGTTTTTGGGGTTATTTGACGTTCAAGTTCATCAAAATCAAATGAGAAATCGGGCAATTTTAAGGTCACGTACTTAGGAACCCCACCCGCCAATATTACATCCGCATAATATGAATCATAATAAGGTTCAAAAAGAATTACTTCATCGCCTGGATTAAGCAAGGCATTAATTGTATCAAATAATGCCTCAGTTGCTCCCGCTGTAATTATAATTTCGTTGCTTGGATTCCATTCAATTCCATAGAAATGCTTTTGATAATTTGCAATTGAATTTCTTAACGAATTGATTCCAAAAGAAGGTGCATATTGATTTTTCCCTTCTTTCATTGCTTCAAGAGAGTAATCGAATATCCATTCAGGACCATTGAAATCGGGATAGCCTTGCCCAAGATTTGTCGCACTATATTGATAAGCTAATTGCGTTATCACAGAAAAAATTGAAACAGGTATATTTTCAAGCTTTGTATTAAATTTATCCATTTTGAAACTTATAATAATAAAAAAGCAAAATTAAGTATTTTAAATATTTAGTTAAAATTTATAAGTAATGTAAAATTATAATATTATGTATTTTATAAACCTGAATTTCTTTTGATGGTTTGCAGAAGATCTTTTATATCAATAGCAACCACGCCGGGTTTTTCGCAGACTGTGCCCGCAGCATAATTGGAAATCATTGCAGATTCTTCGATGCTTGCACCACCTATAGTTGCAACAGTGAATGTTGCTATTGCGGTATCGCCTGCGCCTGATACATCAGCAACTTGTCTTGCACGCGTTGGAATTGTTAATGTCTGGCAATTTTTCTCAAAAAGCATCATTCCATCTGCTCCCAAAGTCAAAAGAATATTATCGCATTGCAATCGTTTAATTATATCTTTTCCAGCACGTATTCGTTCTTCCAATGAATTCAAGGGATATCCTAATGCGTATTGTGCTTCTTTCAAATTTGGTTTAAATAGATTTACATTTTTATATTCAAAGAAATTTTCTTGTTTTGGATCAACACTAATGAAAATATCTTTTTCTCTGGCAAAATCAATTACACGCTTAATAAATTCTTTTGGTAAAAGTCCCTTATTGTAATCTTCAAAAATGATTGCTTTAAGATTTTGAAGTGACTTAAGATAATTGATAAAAAATTCTTGAATATTTTTGTCTATATATTGCTTGCTTTCTCTATCAATTCGGGCAATATGTTGATTGACAGCAATCAATCGGGTTTTGACAGTAGTGCTTTTATCGGGGTCAATAAAAATGCCATCATTAGTCATACCTTGCTGTTTCATAATATCAAGAAAAATTTCGCTTTCTCTATCATCTCCCAATACTCCAAGTAATATGGGCTTTGCACCTAATGATTTAATATTGCTTGCGACATTAGCAGCACCACCCAAATGATAGGTTTCTCTTTCAAATTCAAGCACAGGCACGGGTGCTTCAGGTGATATTCGCGACACATTGCCCCAGATAAATCTGTCAAGCATAATATCGCCAATGACGGCGATCTCTTGACCCTCTGCATTTTTTAGAATCTCTTTGCTTCGTTCAATAGTGAGTTCTGACATATTATATTTTAATTTGATTTAGAATCTCATCTATAATTTGATTTATTGACACTCCTTCAGCTTCTGCATTGAAATTTGTAACGATTCTATGGCGTAAAACAGACAATGCTACAGCCTTAATATCTTCAATGTCAGGAGTATATTTTCCATAAAGAGCGGCTCTGGCTTTTGCACCAAGTATTAAAAATTGCGAACCGCGTGGTCCCGCACCATAACTAATAAAATCTTTTACTACTTTGAAATTAGTTGTTGCAGGTCTTGTACTTCTAACAAGTTCTACGGCAAATTTTACAACATTATCAGCAACAGGGATTCTACGAACTAGATTCTGATATGCGATGATTTGATCAGCATTTAAAATTTTATTTACTTGTGGGGTTAATTCTGTTGTGGTTTTCCTCACAATTTCCATTTCTTCCTCGAAGCTTGGGTAATCGAGCCATATATTAAACATAAATCTATC
>DAOTPH010000252.1:0-2586 GCA_035451765.1 Bacteroidota bacterium
TCCCATCTCTTGAGTTTATTGCTCGACTTATGGGAAAACCCGAAAAACCAAAAAAAACTGAGAAAGCTTATGAATCTTGATAATTTATTGATTTTTGCTACTGAAAATGGACATAATTATTATCCATTTTCAATAATGCATCCTCTTTGGGAATTGCGTGTTGGTGCATTACGAATTTTTGAAAAATATCAACACGAATTTCCTTCTACTCAGTTTCACTATAATTCTGATAATGATTTGTTGGATTCCTTTTGCCGTAGATTTAATTTTCAGGATAGTGGAATAAAAAAAGGCAATTTACTTGCATTGGATACTCGAATTTTGCCCACAAATGATTTTATTAAAGAAATAAAATCTATAATAGATGTATCAAATCAATCTTGCCTATTAATGAATCAGACAAATCCTATTGGTCTTTACCTTATTCAAAAAGATTTAGAAAAAAGTGATGAATTTTCAAATTTAAAATTGCTATCTAATTTAGAAGTAAATTTGTTTTCTAAATTGAAAAAAATTGAAATCAATAATTGCTTATTTCTAAATTATTTATTTGAAGCAATAGAATATAATTCCTCAGCATTAATAGAAGATTTGAAATATTTTAGAAATTCTTATCAACCAATTAAAACAGGTTCCAATTATTTTTTACTAGAAGAAGAAAATATATATTGTGGTGAAAATATTGTGATTGCTCCCAATGTTGTGCTGGACGCAAGGCAGGGACCTATAATAATTGGCAATAACGTTCAAATTATGCCCCAAGCTACAATTATAGGACCTTCATATATTGGGGATAATTCAGTTATAAAGATTGGCGCTAAACTTTATCAAAATGTATCGATAGGGGAGTATTGCAGAGTTGGGGGAGAGATAGAAAATTCAATATTTCAATCTTATGCAAATAAGCAACACGATGGTTTTGTTGGCGATTCATTTATTTCTGAGTGGGTGAATTTGGGCGCTGATACAAATACATCAAATTTGAAAAATAATTATGCTCCAATCAAAATTAAAATTGAAAACGAAGAAATAAATACCGGTATGATGTTCCTTGGTTTGCTTTGCGGTGACCATACAAAATCAGGAATTAATTCAATGTTTAATACAGGCACAATTTGTGGCATATCTGCTATGCTTGTTGATGAATGGTATCAACCGAAATTTATCCCTTCTTTTATGTGGGGTGGAGGTAAGAAATCGACAATTTATGAATTTGATAAAGCTATTGAAACTGCCCGAGTTGTTATGCAACGGCGTGGAAAAATACTTACCGATGAAGAAATACATTTAATGAAAAAAGAACATAAACGGATATCGAGTCTATATAGTAAATAATGCTCGATAAGATTAACATTCTGCTAATGAGTTGGGTTATTTATTTCCTGTTTTTTGTGATACACATATATTGTCTCAGTTTCAAAAACTTTATCGAATCGGGAATTGATAATTTCCATTGCAACTGAATCTGATTGGAGAGATTCATAAGTTGTGCGAAAATGAGCATTAGCACTAAAATTAAAATCATTAACCTGGATAATAATCCAATCGGCTTGCTTGAGCTGGTTCAAATAATCATTTCGCCATTTATCTTTTATATGAGAGCCATAATAAAATCCTGAATGAGAAAATTTATCAATAACTTTTAATTTTTGGAATTGAATAATATCATAAGACCCTGCATTCATTGTGAGAACTGTTTCGCCTGGATATGAATGCGTGTTGATAAAGTCCCCAACTTTCTTTTTGTCACGATAATTTAATATAGGATTGTTCTGGGGTTCATGAAATAAATCGTAATACCGTTCATTGTTAAAATAATAAACTATTGGTATTCTTAATACAGCAAAAAATCTTGAAATTGGAGAAAAGACAAAAAGAAATAGAATTATTATAATTGTAGGTATAGTAATATTTAAGTGTTTTTGCTTTAATCTATTTTTGAAATAAACCACCATTTCATTAATACCAAAACCTAATATTATTGATAAAGGTATATAGGAACGAGAATAATGATATGCGAAACCCTTTCTTTCAATAATTGCTGATAAAATTAAAGCACTTGCAAGAAAAATTGATAGTGTCAGGATAAATTGCTTATTACTAGTGCTGAATTGTTCCCGTCCTTTTAGCCAAAGAATAATCGCAAATACTGTGGCAATTATAAATGCAATAGAAAATTTATCAACAAAATAAAGAGAAGAATATTTTAGAAATACATTAATTGAAGGTATATCAGTACCTACAAAATTTACATAATATCTAAGAAATTCTAGCATATCCTTATAACCATTAAAAGTCTGATTATCAATTAATGGTAGCAAACATAATAATGCTGATGTAATAAATCCAAGAGCTAAAATTAAGTAATATTTCAAAAAATATAAAAATTTCTTCTTTTTATAAAAAATGTCAAATAATAATAAACCTAAAAGTATTAAACCTGTAGTATATTTCAGCGAAAAATATAAACCAATAATTGCTCCTTCTAAAAGTATTAAGCCAAATGATTTTTTAATTTCCTTATTAAAAATATTAGTATGTATAATTAATATTAAGATAATTAAAAAATTAAATATTAATTCTAAT
>DAOTPH010000253.1:0-2585 GCA_035451765.1 Bacteroidota bacterium
CGATAAAGTCTTTTGGCAATCCTGCAAGGTCTTTCTTTTTCTCAAGCACTAATTTAAAATTGTTTGTTTCTGCAAGCACATTCTCAGCAAATTTGAGCTCCAGGACTGATAATCGTTGATTGATTTCTGCTAAACGAGATTTCTTCTGTTCATCAAGATTTGCTCCACTTTTGATAAATGCTTTGTAAGTCTTATCCAAAAGCCTGTATTGTTCAGTATTCAAATTCAAACTTTCTCTTTTATCGTATACTGCTTTAACCTTTGCAAATAATTGAGGATTTTGTAAAATTTCATCATTATGTTTAGATAGCATTGGTGCAATTTCCTTAGCTGCAGCTTGAATTTCATCATTTGTATTTGCTGAATTTAAATTGAAAAATACTGTTGCAATTTGATTTAGCAGATCCCCACTATATTCGAGACTTTCTATTGTATTTTCAAAAGTTGGTGCATCTTTATCCTCAATTATTGCGTTGATTTCTTTATTATGAATCTCGATTGCTTCTTTAACAGCAGGTAAATAATCACTGCTTTTGATTTGCTCAAATGGTGGAACTCCGTATGGAGTTGTGAATGCCGATAGTAGAGGATTTTTTTCCGCATAAGTTTGCATTACCATAAATAAACTAATAATTACATAAACATAAAATTTTTTCATAGTATTTTGTATTTTATTAATAATAAAAAATTATCTTGATTTTAACTCAACTACTGGGATAATCATTTCTTCAAGTGATATACCACCGTGCTGGAATGAATCCCTGTATTTATTTAAATAATAATGATAATCTGTTGGATAAACAAAATAGTAGTCTTCCTTTGAAATAAAATTACTTACGCTAATCCCCTGCCTTGGTATTTTTATCTCTTCTAAATCTTTTATAAGCATTGCTGATTTAATATCTGTTTTGACATTTTTTCCAAATTTATAGCGTAAATTCGTTGAAGTTTCTCTATCGCCAAGAATTTGCACTCCGCGCATACAACGTATAGAACCGTGGTCGGTAGTAATCAGGACTCTTGCATTCTTTTGTTGAGCTATATTTTTTAACATTGAAAATAAGCTTGAATAAGTAAACCACGATCGTGTAAGCGAGCGATATGCAGCTTCATCGGGTGCAATTTCTTTTAAAATTGCATAATCCGAACGTGAATGCGCCATCATATCTACGGCATTAATTACAATTGTTGTCAAATGATTATCGAGAATATCGACCAATTCTCGTTCAACTTTTTTTCCAAAATCTGTATCGAAAATTTTATAAAAATTTAGTTTAGTGCGTAATTTAATTTTTTTCCTATCAAGCCAGGATTCAAATAATTCTTTTTCATTTGCATTTTGTTTGTGGTCCTCTGAATTTGCTTCCACATTCCACCATTGTGGATAATATTGCTTAATTTGAATTGGATATAATCCTGCAAAAATAGCATTCCTGGCATAAGGTGTTGCTGTTGGAAGCATCGATGAATAAAAATTTGTTTTTGCAGAGTAATACGGTAGAAGCATATCCTGCATAACAAGCCATTGGTCATATCGCAAGCAATCTATAACAAAAAAGAATACAGGATCCCCACTTTTTAATAATGGTTCAAGATATCGCGACGTAATATGTGGAGATAATAAAGGATCGCCTTCGCTAGGTTTATCATTTAACCATTTTCGATAATTTGTTTCAACAAATTTCGAGAATTCAGCATTTGCTTGGTGCCATAAATCGCCAAGAGTTTGGTCAAGACCTGTTTCGGGAATACGCTCTAATTTTATTGACCAATTTACTAATTTTTGATATATATCAATCCAATCATCAAAATTTTGATAAAAGGAAATTTGCTGAGATAATGTATTAAAACTTGATAAAAATGTCTGAATCAATTGTTCTTGCTTAATTCTTCCTTCTTCAAGAAATTTTTTACAAGTTAATAAAATTTGAGTGGGATTCACGGGTTTTGTCAGATAATCATCAATTGATTTTCCAATTGCTTCTTCCATCAGACTTTCTTCTTCATTTTTTGTCACCATTACTACATTTGTAATTGGGTCAATTTCTTTTATTTGAGGTAATGCTTCTAAACCCGACATACCGACCATTGTTTCATCAAGAAATACAATGTCATAATGCTTCGCCTTAATTAGCTCGATTCCATCTTCACTATTTGAGGCAGTTTCTACTTCATAACCCTTTTCCTTCAAAAGAATTAGATGAGGTCTTAAAAGTTCTATTTCATCATCAATCCATAGAATTTTTCCTTTGTCCATAATTTTTCCTTTAAAAATAATAATTGAGTAGAAATTCTTAAAATTGCCCCAATGATTTTATATCTATAGAATTAAGAGATTTTTCAAAAATTGGTGTATAATATCCATACATAGTCATAGGGAAAGTCACATAGACTTCGATGAGATGCAACCCATAAGCAATAGCATATTCCCACCTCATAATTGGTTCGCTTTTCATTGTCTTTTGATATAAAAACTGAGTTAAATAAGTTGGATAATCTCGATATAATTTATGGCGCCTGCTTAAAATATCATTTCTAAAAACACCTTCATAAGATATTGTATCTCGACTTTGGCGCCATTTTTC